>JAQXLO010000239.1 GCA_029012165.1 Oscillospiraceae bacterium
GATAAGCAAAACCGCGCTGTCAGATGGGTTGGCAAAGTCCTGCATAACTGTTTCGTCGGCAAGGAGCGCATACGCGATTTGAATAACCGCGACGCCATTCTTTCAGAGGATTATGTCGTGCGTATTCCCGAAAATGCAGACTTCATCGAAAGCGCCGGTCCCGAACTGCTTGCAAACACAGACCTATTTACACTTTTGCCCGGCAACGTCGTTTTTCTCGGCGAAGTCGATGATGAAATCGACGATGAAACGGACGGATTGCGTATGAGTGACCGCCGCAGTCAATACGGTGATCAATGTTTCGAGATCAAGCGTTTTTCTGACAACACCAAAGTCGGCTTCCTGCATCACTACCGCGTGGAGGGATAGCCCGTGCGTATCGAAATGAAAGTGGACGTCGGAAAACTGCGTGACCTTGTGGACGATGACGTGCGAATGTTTGCGAATATCACGGCTGCGAGACACATGGACCCGTTTGTGCCTATGCAAAGCGGTAGTTTGAAGAACAACACGGTAATTGATGCCGATGGTATTCACTATCAGGTGCCGTATGCGCACTATCAATGGTACGGCGAGGTCATGGCAGGTAACCCTCGCGAGTATACGGGCAAAGACTTGCATTACACGCGAAGCGGCGCCGGCGCCCATTGGGACGAACTCATGCTGCAAAACAAATACGACGTGCTTCTGCAAGAGATCAAGAACCATATCAAGGAGAAGAACACATGACACTCCACGAAGCTATGTTTGAGTTCATGCGGCAGTACCCGAATGTCGGCGACCTGTTTTCGTTTGACTTCATGGAAGCGGAAAAGCACGCTTCATCGTTCTGCGTCGTCGAAAACGACGATGTAAAACGGGATATCTTTGGCAATCGAACAGGAAGGTATAAATTCGCTATTGCGGAATATAAGCCGATCTCAACCGATCCGTTTGCCAAAGAGAATAGACAGAACGTCGAGGCGGTCGATGCTTTCATTGCGTGGGTACGTCAGCAGGATCGACAAATGAATTACCCAAACCTTGGCGATAACCGTCAAGTGCAAATGATGAGCGCAAAACGTCTCGGCGACGGTATTGACTATATCGATAAGCAGAAGCGTGTTGCGCGATACACCTTCATCGTTACGGTGGAGTACGAAGAAAGAGAGGACTAATCAATGCCTGAGACTATCACAAAGTTCCCTGCAATCGACTACACGCAAGAGTTTCTTGCGGATAATTCCAAAGCCCAAAATGGGCAGAAAATTCCGCGCAGATTGCTGATTACCTACCTTAACCTCGGAGAAGCCTACTCGAAGGCCTCGACAAGCAGCCCGACAAAGTTTGTCGGTTTGGGGCGAGGCGTGGAGGACAGCTCCATCGAGCTTAACCCGGATACGGCAAAGGTCACGGACATTTTCGGCAACACGGAAGTGACCGTGAACAAGATGGAAATCACGCAGAACTTCTCCCCCGTCACCCTGCGTGTAGGCTCCGAGCTGCACCGGGTCATGCTGGAGATTCTTGATAAGAATGACTTCGCAAGGCTTTCCCTGTTCGAGATCATGGTCGTTAAGGCCTTTTGGGGTCAAACGTTCAACGGCAAAACCTACTACCCCGCAGAGCTGCACCGCAACTGCACCGTCACGCCGCAGTCCATCGGCGGCAGCAGCTATGTGGATATGCCCATCAACACGGATATGTCCAACGACAAGCTCGTCGGATGGGCATCCATCAGTGAGGACGAGGACGATAACGGCAACAAAACCGCTACGTTCTACAAGGTCGGCGATGACGTCCCTACGGCGGCAGAATAAGCAAAACGGGCGGCTTTTCGGTCGCCCGTAAATTTTGAAAGAAAGGCAGAAAGAAAATGGCAATCACCTTAAATGTGCTGGACGGCAGAAAAGAGTTCCATATCAACGGCGACCCGAACCGAGCGATCTTTATCAACACGGCGGACGTGGGAATCCTGCAAAGAGCCAAGAAGTCCCTGCAAAAAATTGAGTCCGTCGAATCGGAATTGAAACAGGCGGAAAGCCGTGCCGATGTGGACGAAGAAACCTATTTTTCCATGCTGGAAAAAGCACAGCAGACGGCAAAAGATGCGCTGAACGACATCTTTGCCGCAGACATTGCCGACACGGTATTCGGTCTGCTTTCCCCCTTTGCTGTCGTCAAGGAGGACGGCACAACGTATTTTGAAGCGTTTATGGAGGCGATCCTCCCCGTTGTGGAACGAGATCAGCAAGCGCTGCAAAAGGCAGCACAGCAGTCAAAGCAGCGCACCGCAAAATACACCAACAAATACGCAAAAAACGGTGACGCCACATGATTACGACGCTGCCGAAAACGCTGGAAGTGGACGGCACTGCACAGCCGATTCGCTCCGATTTCCGTGCGGCTCTCGACTGTATGGCGGCTTTAAATGACGCAGATCTGACGGACGGAGAAAAAGCATACTGTGTGCTGTATATCCTGTTTGAGGATTTTGCCGCACTGCAAAACCATGAGGAAGCGCTGGAAAAAGCGATGTGGTTTTTATCCTGCGGGAAATCGGACAAAAAGGATGCTCCAAAGCGCATGGACTGGGAACAGGATTTCGACCTGATCGCCCCGCCTGTCAACCGTGTGCTGGGCTTTGAGTGCCGCAGTGCGGCGTATCTGCACTGGTGGACGTTTGTAGGCGCCTATATGGAAATCGGTGAATGCTTCTTCCAGTCCGTCGTTTCCATCCGCATAAAGCTGGAAAAGGGCAAAAAGCTGGAAGATTACGAGCGTGCGTTTTATCGGGAACACCGTGCAGAAATCGACCTTCGAGAAAGATTCTCCGGCGCAGAGGAGGATCTCTTCCGGCAATTTGGCGTGTAAGGAAGTGAACATATGGCAGAAGATTTGGTTCTCGGCGTAGATTTTGACTTGTCGCAGGTGGAGAAATCCATCGACAAAATGCAAAAGCAGTTTGATGCAGCGATTAAGGAGACGGAAAAGCTCCCGAAAATCATCGCCGACTTGGACGAAAAAATCGAAGCGATAAACAGCAAAGAGGAGCAGGGCATCCGACTGACACAGCAGGAAAAGACGCTGCGGGAGTCCCTTGTCAATCAAAGCGCAACATATGCCGACCGATTGCAGGAGATGAATGAGCGAGCGGCAAGGCTCGGCGCCGAGCTGGACAATGCCCGACTGGACCCGTCCGGCTTCGCAGAAGCAAACGGATATATACAGCAAGCCGGCAAGGAAGCCGAACGAATCCCCGCAAAGGTCGAAAGCATCGGTAAATCGGCAAAGGCAGCCGGCGACCAAGCCAAGAAGCATCTGAAAGGCGGTTTCACGTCGGCCAAGACTGCCGTTTCCAACTTTGTTCTCGCCGGGAAAAAGATCGCCCTGATGTCCTTCGGCGTTCTGACCGTCAGCGCTCTTTTGAAAAAGATGGTCACTTCTCTAAAAAATGTCGTGACATCCAACCGCTCTGTTTCCACCTCCCTGAATAGGATAAAGAGCAATTTGGTCGTCGCTTTTCAGCCAATCGTGGACAAAATCATCCCGTGGATACAGCAGCTTCTCTCCTTGCTGGAAAGGGCATCCTCGGCATTTGCCGTGTTCATGAACAAGCTTCTTGGCGCTGACATAAACCAGTCCGTAAAGGGCGCAAAAAGCACCTACGATGCCCTGTTCAATGGGGACAGCAACGGAACAAAATCACAAGTCAAGCAAATCGAATCGCAGATCGACGCTCTGCAAAAAAAGATTGCTGCGCTGAACAAGGCGAATAAGGCGCTGAAACGGGAGTACGATGCGCAGAATGCGGTGCTGGACAAGCAGAAAAATGCGCTCAACGGGCAGATAAAAGAAATCGACAAGTACATAAAGCAGTTAAAGCGCCAGGAATCCGCAGAAAGAGCGCTTGCACAGGCGCAGCGGGATGCACTGGATGCGCAAATCCAACTTCTCGAACGAAAGAAAGCAGCACGGCAAGACGAGCTTTCCGCACAGAGAAAAGCCATCCGTGCGCAGGAATCCGCCATTGACAAGGAAATCAAGGCGCTGCAAAAGCAAAAAGATGCGATTACAGATGCCAAAAAGGACGACCAAAAAAGTCTTGCCGATTTCGACACGCTGAATGTGCTTCCCGGAACCTCGGAGCAGGAGGATCCGGAAATACAAGCAATCGACGCACAGATCGACGCTTTGGAGGAAAAGAAAGACGCCTTGCAAGAGGCTTCCGACGCTATTCCCGAGGATGCCGACGACCCGTTTATCCGCCAAATCGAAGCGCAGATCGAGGCGCTGCAGGCGCAAAAGGACGCCATCGCCGAGGTGGACTACTCCCCGATGATCGAACAGCAGGAGCTTGCCAAGGAATCCCTGCAGGAGCAGATAGACGTCCTCGACCAGCAGGCGGATAAATTGCAGGAAGACTATGAGCACAAGCTGACCGTCAATGAGGACGGGAAAATCGCCCTACAGGAACAGATCGACAAATTGCAGGAAATGATAAGTACCATCGAGGAAGCAAACGAAAAGAAGTTTGACCCGATTGATCCGGAGGACACAACCCAAGACTTCGATGCCATCGCAAAAAAAATCCATCTCGTAACGGAACTTGTCGTTGGGCTTATGAGCATTATCGCAATCGTTGTCGGATTTTTTACAGGAAATATTCCATTGATTATAGCAGGCTTTTTGGGTCTCGGAGCTGTTATTTATGACGTAGTTAAAACGTTCGGGGCGGATATAAAAAAGTGGTGGGAAGAAACCGCTCTACCGTGGATACAGTCTCTTCCCGATAAAGTCAAGGAATGGTTCAAAGAAAAGCTGAATCAATTTATGGAAAGCGACTTTTATCAGTGGTTTATCCAGCCCATTATTGACGACATAAACTGGCTTGTCGAGGAAGCCAAAAGAATATGGAACGAACACATAGCTCCCATTTTCACAAAGGCGTGGTGGCTTGAAAAGTTCGAGGTCATCAAGGAGGCAGGAAAGTCGGCGTTCAACGGCTTGCTCGGAATCGTGGAGAGAGCCATCAACTGGATTGTAGAAAAGCTGAATCTAATCCACTTCGATGTCCCGGACTGGGTTCCCGGGATCGGCGGAAAGACATTCGGCTTCCATTTATCGCCTATTGACATTCCCGCTCTTGCACAGGGCGCCGTGATCCCCGGCGGAAAACCGTGGCTTGCCATGCTGGGCGACCAGCCGGCGGGACAGACCAACATCGAAGCACCGTTGTCCACCATTCAAGAAGCCTTGCAGGCCGTGCTGGACAGAAACGGCAACAATCCTACAAATGTGAACATCACATTCAAGGGCTCACTCTCGCAGCTTGCAAGGGTTCTCCTGCCGGAAATCGAAATCGCAAAAAAGAGAAATTCCGTTTTTTAAGAGGTGATTATTTTGTCGGTAGCGTTGTGGATAGACGGTATTCCGATTACATCGGATGAAGTGTATGTCACAGACTTGAAGATGAAGTTTTCCATCCTGTCCGAGGACAAGAGCGGCAGACTGCAAAGCGGCGAGATGAAGATCTTCCCCATCGGAACCTACTACAACTACACATGGATGTTCCACCGCAGATCCGCCTGCTCCAACGAAAAGTGGGACAGCCTGTGCCTGTTGCTGTCAGACCCCAAGTCCGTACACAAGGTGACCCTGCCTTTTTTCGAGGACAGCCTTCAGGAGTTTGATATGTACATTTCGGAGGGAGAGATTCCCCTGAAAAAGGCGGTGATGGACGAAAAAGCAATGGATTTTCGCTACGAATGGGGCGACATCACCGTCACCTTTACAGCGATGCAGCCGCAAAGGAGGTAACGGTATGCCGAACAAAATTGTCTATATCGACGAAACCCTTGGCGCCGCAGAGAACGCCTATGTCAGCAGCGCCTCCTACGCACAGGACGGCGTCACCGGTCTGGACGGCAATTTTTTCTCCGAGAGGAGCCAAAGTGGCGTGCTTTCCTTTGAGGGGGAAGGGATGCCAACGATATACGGAAAAAACAGGCAAGTGTACCAAGACGAGGAATTTGGTTTTATTTCCAAGGAGTGCGCAGATGAAGCAGGGCGGTTGACCGAAACGAATTTGCCCATTTACTTCAAAAGCGAAATGACCTATTCCGGCAACTGGATACATCTTGTTTTCGCAGAAAACACGAGCGCAGCATACACCGTATCTTTTTACAGCGGCGGAAAGTTTATCAATGCGTTCTCCACCGACACGGATCGCACGCCTGGAGCGCTCTACGCCCCGGTTCGCAACTTCGATTTTATTCGTATTCAATTTACAAAAACGGATCCGCTCTCCTTTGTAAAACTGAAATGTGTTCTGTTTTACAAAAAAATCATCATCGAAGATTTTGAAAGCCTCAACACGTTCCAAAAGGTATACCCGTTTTGCGACGATGTGGCTGTCGGCTCCATGGAAGCAACTTTCCGGCAATCGGAGAATCTGCAGCTGCTCGCCAACCAAAAGCTCCTGCTGTACCACAACGAGGTGCTGATCGGAACATACTATCTGGAAAGCTACACGAAGGAAGCAGACGACGTATATTCCATAAAGGCCGTGGATGCGATCGGCAAGATGGAGAACGAGACGGACTACGGAGCCTTTGTGGGAAGCCTGCAAAGCGTAACGCTTGGAAACCTGTTCTCGGGGGAAGAAACCAAAGTGGAGTTCGACTACCCGCAAAACCAGCCGATAGCACCTGCTCGAACGCACCTATCCCCCGAAACGTCGGAGGACGTATACGGTTCATTTTATAAACAAATGGACGGGCAAACAGGGTTGTACAACCGCAGGACGACCCTCTGCCACGTTTCTTTTGCTACACAGCAAATGGTCTGTGCAGATGCACAGGGACGGATTCGTTTTATTCGCCCGGATTATTTCAATCTTCCATCGTACACGATCAAGTATATTGGGGAGGACAGGATTATCGGCAATGCGAAAGTGTCCAACCACAGCGAGGTCACCGGCGTTGTCGTATACAGGCGCAGACTGCGCAACCGTGGCAATGCCGCCGGGACAAAGCAGGATCACTCCTCCGGCGCCATCAATGACGCCATGAAAAAGGTCGTTGTGCCGTTAAACCCAAACGTCAGCTATCCGGGAGCAGTCCAGGTTACCTACATCAAAACAGCGGACACAGACAACATACAGTACAGTGTTTACCCCGGCGCAGTCGTGATCGAGTACGACAACTGCAGCACATCGTACACGATTAAGAGGGAACCGTATGAGGAAACACAGGACGCCTACGAAAAAAAGGAATCCGTGGCATACGGAAGCAAGGAAAACGTGGTGGAATACAATGGGTATGACATCTTTGCCCGTGGGATCGACAGCGAAAAAGTCATGCGTGACTTCATCGACTACCTTTTCGACCGGCACAAGCAAAATACACGATATGTTGAAGCCGAAATCATCCTGAACGGCAACGATTTTGTCGTGGGCGATATGGTGAGAATTGTCACGAAGTATAACGGCGACATTGTCGGGTTAATCACCGAGATGGACACGACCATCGGCTATAACAGCATGACGGCAAAGGTGGTGATCGAACAGTGGTAATCGACGAAAACGAGCAGATCATATATACAGATGAATCATCGAATCTTATAACAATCATTGTAACCGGCAGAGAGCTCCCGTACGACAATACGAAGATCCTCGAATATGGAGATTATGGCTGCTATGTTTTTGCTCTTAATGTGTATGCCAAGAAAAAAAGTAAAGCGGCTTTACTCCCTTACTATAAAAAACCATTCCGATTCCGTGGCACTTATTATCAAAACACATCCAAAATAAACGGAAATGTTGATAACGATACCACTTTTTCAGTCGGCGGAACAATAGATCTCACGGATATAGCTGTCGGAGAAATAAAATGTATCGACACAAAAGTGTTTTATATCAGAGACGTCCGTGATCCTTTCTCGTGGATAGGCGGTTCGCAAAAACCGATAACCGGCGATTTTGATGTGTTTTTTGAAATAGGAAGCGATAGAATCAAGAGCAATAACGTGCACATCGCATACAAAGAGAAAAAGCCATATGCGTCTATAAGCGTATCCAATACGAAACAACATCAATGCGATGTGTGTGCGTATGTGTCGTACATCGACGAGAAGCTGAAGCATCCGTATGACGAGATACACTACGAAATCTATCTGAACACTTCCAGAACCCCGATTATACAAGGGACAACAAGCCAAAGCCGAAGCGACCCTCTTAAAATCGAACAGACGATAGCGCTCCCGAAAAGCAATGAGAATTATACGGTTTCCGTCGTGGCCTACTTCAACTACTGGAACAGCAAAGAGACTTTGCAATCATGCGCTTTTCACACCTTGCCGATATATATCAGCTCGTTCGACTTAAGTGATGTTGTCGTCAACGAAAACGAAAGCGTGTCCGTTGTACCAAACGCAGTGTTGCCGAGCGATCATGATATTGGCCTGTACACGATGCAGTCAGACAACAAAGCGCTCGCTACATTTTCGGGAAAAATTCTGTATGGGAAGCAGAAAGGCACCGGTACATACACCGCATATGCGCAGGACGGCGGCGGTGCATCGACTACCGCACAGTTTACCGTCAAGCGGTATGCGTCTGATATCGTGCTGAACCGATACGAACTGCGCATTGCACCGGGCGAAACCTTCCAAATAAGCACCACTGTCCTGCCGACCGGGTCTACGGATGACGAGGAGGGGACAACGGCGAAAAAAATGTACACGTCGTCCAACCCTGCGATATGCACCGTATCGGAAACGGGTCTGATCACAGCGCTGGCTGCATCTGAGGAGGATTCCGCCGTGCAAGCAGCGCAAGAGACCGAGAACGGCGACATCGGCGACATCGAGACAGAAGAAGATGTCGGCGCAGGAGCTGCAAAGGAATGCACCATTACCGTTACGCTGATCTCGGAAAGACCAAACAAGTCTATCTCCAAAACGATTAACGTCACCGTCACAGACGCCATACAATGGACGACTTTGCAGGTGCCGGACTTCGTTACTTGGATGTGGCTGGATGATTATGTGGACAACCTTAAAATCCTGAAAGAGCATATCAATCTGTATATACAGAAAAACCAGCTCTCCATCGGAGAGATCGAAGAGCTGGAACAGGTGGAAACCTATGACCATGAAGCGACACCGATCGCAAAAATCGGAACCGTGCTGGATCAACTCGAACGGAACATTACCACTATTTACGGCAAAATGGAGACGATAAACAAGGCAATCACAAAAAAGTATTACGGCTCTGTTTCTTGGACATCCGGCACAAAGGATGTGAGATCATATGTCAAAAGATGGGTAGACTTTGCCAACGATTGCTACGCATGGCTATTATTTAATTAAATATATAAATATAGGAGAAAAAATGACTGACATACACATTATCTTTGACGGAGACAATATCACATTACCTAACGGCTACAACCTCGGCGTGCAGGGAGAGCACAACGCTGTACAGCTTGTCATCACCTTGCCGGATAGCATGGTGCAGGACATGAGCTACCATGTCGTGACGCTTGGCGGTGTGCAATCCGCTATCATCACCGATGCGGCGGAAAATGTGGACGGCGCATACAGGTCTGGCAATACAATCTATATGCCTCTGACAGCCGCCTACACCAAGTCGTGCAATGTGGATTTGACAGTCACGGCGTACCGTCAGATCGGCAGTGTGCCGACCGTGGTAGACAAGACACCGACTGTGTACGGACTGCGCTTTTCCGCATCCGCAGGTGATGCGGTGGACATCCCGGGCGGACTGGTGGCACAGGTTGCGGATATTACCAAAACACAGCACACCCACCCCAACAAGCCAACGCTGGACAGGTTGACAGAGGCGGACGGGGTGCTGTATCTGGACGGCAAGCGGCTGGACGGTGTAATTGTCTGGCCGATCCAAAAAGACCCGGTCATCCCTGCACAGCCGGACGGCACACTGCTGTACACGGTCTACGGCGAGGACGGGCTGATGAACTCCGACCCGTATCTTGTGGAGATACAAGGCTTAATTTACAAAAAGCCTGCGCCGTGGAAACCCGGGCAGCTGTGGGTGTGTCGTAGCGGGATTTGGTATCTCCTAACATCGGAAAGCAATACAAATTTCGACCCGAGCGAGGTGTATGAAGGCGGCGATATCATTGAAGGTGGCGATGACAATAATGTTTGGGCTCCTGCGCCTCTCCCTGACGAGGGCGGTGGCGCAGACACGGACGATGTGGTGCTGCTGCCCATGGGCGAGCCACTGCACTTGATTGCCCGTGCGGATTTCGGCAGTGCGCCCATGTATGCCATGGAATCCTTCATCCGGCAGAACGACCCGAAGTACGACTTCTATGTGGACGGTGCGGACGGTACACGGATCCGCATGGTATGCAACGGCGTTAGCGTGTTCGATGTGGAAGTGAACGGTACCGGCTATGAATTCGGCGCCGTCGAACTGCCGGAAACCTTTACCGTCACTTCGGTGAACGGGTACGCTTCCATAGAGGAGCTGCCTGCG
>JAQXLO010000240.1 GCA_029012165.1 Oscillospiraceae bacterium
GTCAGCATGGCAAAGATGAACGCCTGCAGCAAGCCGCCGAAAATATCGAAGTAGAGGGAGAATACGATGGGGATACCGATTTGGAAAAACGGGAACTGACCGAGGAATCCCGGCAGCCAGCCGAACACGACGTTGGACAAACCGAGCAACGCCGTGTAAACGAGCGTCATGATAACCGAACCCGAGCAGATATTGCCGAAGTGACGGAACATCATGGAGACGGGCGTTGCGATTTCGCTGATGATATTGAACGGGGTCAGCACGGCGATGGGCTGGGTGAAGCCTTTGAGATAGCCGCCGAGACCGCCTTTGAGTTTGTAGAACGTGATCATGCAGAACACGACGATGGCCCACCCGGCGATGATGTTGACGTCGGCGGTGGGAGAGAAAAGCCCGAAAATGCTCATCAGGCTGGACAGTGCCGACAGCGCCATCAATGCGGCGATGAACGGACCGAATGCGGCGAAGGATTCGCCCATGTTGGACTTGACGAAGTTGTTCGCTTTTTCCACGATGAACTCGGCGATGATCTGTCGCTTGGACTCGGGACGAACCTTGAGCTTGTGCGTGAGGACTTTGCAAAGAATCGCCACAACGACAATTACGATCCAGGAGTTGACCTCGGCTTCGGTGATTTTGATCTGACCGAATACGGGAAGCTCAAAGGGAAGCTTGTAGTAGATCTTGGCGCCGTTGATTTGTACGTTGGCGAGAGCGTCCATCAAAGCGTTCATTCGGTACGACCTCCTTTGTCGGCATTTTGCTTTTTAAGCATAAAAGAGCGAAAGATAATCGTGATGCGTGGGAACAGCGCCGAGGCAAGCACGGGAAGCCAGTGGAAATAGGGGAGGTAGACCCCCACGCCCAGCAGAACAACCAGTGCAAAGGAGCGCACGGTGTAGGACAGCTGGATCTTTTTCTTGGCGGCGTCTTTTTCGGCGCTGACTGCGCTCTGTACGGTCAGCCCCATGAGAAAGAAATTCAGCACGGCCAGTGCCGAACCGTACGCCGCACCGGTGACAACGGTATAGTCGAACCGTCCGACGATGGCGAAAATGCCCACCATGACGGCAGATAATATCACGGTGCCGAGCAAAACGATGCCCGTTTCTTTTTTAACGGTCTTGTCGAGTTTCACGGTTTTGCTCCTCCTTTTTCGCTTTGTAGCGGGCAGTGCGCAGAAAGGATGCAAAGCTGCACCCACTGCTGATGAACCCCACAACGAGACACACGAGAATCAGCCAGTCGCCCAGAGAGAATTTCCTTTGCAGCCACAGCCCAAAGAAAATGCACAGGATCGGCGGCACGGCGATGGACATCCCCAGCTGTGTGAGCATGGATAATCCCCGCAGAATTTCGGCTTTGTTGTTGCGATCTTTCACAGCATCTCCTGAAAAACGAATTTTATATATAAAAAATATTATAGCATTTTATTGAAAAATGTCAAGGAAATCCAAGCTTTTTCATAAAAATAGCGGGAATTGTAATCTGTTTGACACAATTCCCGTTTTCGTTATTTTAAACCTGCGATCTGTGCAAAATCTATGTCGCAGTGCAGCATGGGAAGCAAGCGTGAGAGAAGCAGACGGTGGCGCATATAGGCGTGGAATTCCAAGCCCTGCACACCCAATTCCGGCAAGACGGAGATCTCTTCAAGGGTCGTTGCCGCACCGGCACGGCGAAGGAGATTTTCGATCACATCGGGGGTGGGCAGCTCTTCACGGACGATCTCGCAGATCTTGCCCCAGTTGTCCCGCAGAATCTGCGGCGAGGTTTCCTCGGTGACGGTGGGACTGTTGAGCCGGCGCACGTCCTGCTCGAAGTTTTTGCCGTAAACGGCGTAGACCTTTTCCCAATCCGTTGTGTCCTCGGTAAACTTTGCAGGATCGGCTTTTGCAAGGATATCATAGTACATTTTGGAGATCATCCATGTGGCAACGCCGACCTTTTTGCCGTGGTAGTCGGATAAGTGTCCCTGCTCCAGCTTTTTGATTTCCCAAAAGTGGGAGACAACGTGCTCTGCGCCGGAGGCAGCACGGGAGCTGTAGCAAAGCTTCATGGCAATGCCCGTGAGCACCAGCGCTTCCATAATGGCGCCGGCGGTTTCCGGATCGTTGGCGGTGACCTTGTCGGTCAGGGCGACCAGCTTGCGCAGGGCGGTGCGGGTGATGTTCGCCACATTTTCGCAGTAGTATTCTCCGATGGTCACCTGTGCAATGCGCCAGTCCGCCATGGCGACATATTTGGCGATCATATCCCCGTAGCCGGAGGCTTTCAGCTCCGCAGGGGCGGCGGCGAGGATCTCCGTGTCGCCGATGATGACAGAGGGCTGACGGGCGGGGAGGGAGACCTTGAAGCTGTTGTGGGTGATGGGCGCCGTGTCGGAGGCGAAGCCGTCCATGGAGGGCGCCGTGGCAAAGATGGCAAACTGCTTGTCGGCGAGCAGACAGGCTCTGCGGCAGATGTCGTTGAGAGAGCCGGTGCCGACGGACAGAACGCCCTGAACATCGGCGCTCAAGGCGACTATTCGATCCACCTCGGTCTGGTCTGCGGTGCGCAGGTTTTCGTAGATCTGCGTTTGGACGGTGAAGCCCCCGTCCGTCAGAACATCCAGAATGCCGTCAGCGGCGGCGAGGGTGTTTTTATCCGCCACGACGAGAATATTTT
Organism: Oscillospiraceae bacterium; assembly: GCA_029012165.1. GTDB lineage: Bacteria > Bacillota > Clostridia > Oscillospirales > Acutalibacteraceae > UBA1425. The sequence goes on from JAQXLO010000240.1 coordinate 2,668, forward strand.
TGGGAAATCCGTTGACGGACAAAATATCTGCGGCTTTGTTTTTTAACCCCCGTCCGATCTCCACGGCTTGGATGTTGACCGTGTGTTCTCTGCCGCAGGGGCAGTTTTTCAGGGAATCCAGCAGTGCTTGTATCTGCATAGGTATCGCTTCCTTTCGGGTGTATTATACCACTGTACGGAGATAAAATCAATCGCATTCCCAAGATACAGTCGTTTCCTCTTCCTCCGATTCATACAGCGAACGGGGACGGAATTCAGGATGCGTCTCGGCATATTTTTGCAGGATGGAGAATGCATTGCGGTAGGCGAGGTTGAACGAGGAGGAGAGGGTACAAGCTTTTCCGGGGATAAAGTCTCCGTTGTCATCGTATTGTATTTCTTCACCCCAGTCATCGGTTTTGCAAACGGAATAGAACGTGCCTTGCAGGGCGTCCTCCGCCGCTGTGCGCACACCGTCTGTGTCCATCAGCTTTTCCAGATAAGCAATGCCTTCCGGGAAGGAGGAGAGGTACTGTACATCTATTGTGCGGTACCCTTTCTGCACATAGTCGTTATAGTTGTACCTTGCGACCATGCTGTTGATGTTGCCCAGTCCGAGCACGAGCAGAAGAATGGAAGCGGTAATCAGCGCCGTTTGGAATATCTGCACCCTGTCGGTGTAACAGCGCAGGATGCCGGTGACAAAGACAACAGCCATAAACATAAGGAAGGCGCTTGTGCCGAGCCGCAGAACGGTCAGGCTGTAGTTGCGGATGTACATCCACATTTTGGACAGGGATGTGGCGATCAGCAAAAGGGTGAACACGCCGAGAAATGTGCCGTGCACACGCAGGATCACAGGCAGCTTCCCGTCCTTCTTTTTGGAGAAAAGGAGCATGAGCACGAGCATAGCCAAGTTGATGGCGGCGATGCCGCACAGTTCAAAGAAACCACGGCGGGCGTATTCGGCGTAGGAGAACACATACCCGTCGGGGAGAATGCCGGAAAATGCACTGAAGAAGTAGGCCAGCTGGGAGAATAGATAGACGATATATAGGACACACAGCGCACCCGTGCAAACTGCCCAAAAGACGGGGTCTGCTCCCTTAGCCGATACGCAACGGCGGTCATCCGCTTTTCTTTTGCGGATGGAGAAAATGCATCCGAAGCAGAACGGTGCGAGAAATACGGTGGCAAGAAGCTGAAAAAAACGGGTGCCGATGCTTGCGAACAGGCCGGCGGTCAGTCCCTCGAAGGCGGCGTCGGAGCGGATGAGAAGCGGGATAACGACGGCAAGTACGGGCAGGGCGCACAGCGCACCGGCGAGAGCGCAGAGAATCTTTTTCTTCTTCTCGCCTTTGGCGGAAAAAACGGATCGAACGGCAGGCACCGTGTCACGGAAGGTATTTGCAAAAATTCCGCCCCACATGGCGAGCAGACCCAGATCGCCGCCGGGGATTTTTTTGCCGGCGAGGGCGCAGAACCAAACGCAGGAAAGAAGCACCATGGTACCGGCGGAAAGAATGCGCACGGGGAAGTTGCTTGTGAGGAAAAAGATTGGGGTCATCCCGGCAAAGAGGATGCCGCACAGAATCGGATATGCGCCGATTTTCACGTCCCTGCGGTGCAGGTAGCAGCTTGCGGCAATCCAGGTGAGCAGAAATGCCACGGAAAGCCCGAGATTGAACCATCCCCAGAAAACACCGTCCACAAAAAGAAATGTGCAGACGAACATCAAAAGTGCAAAAATGAAATCCTTCCGATCGGTCGGATAGTGGCTTTTCTCTTTGGCGCAAGGGGAATTGTTTTGGATAGGGTCACGCATGATCTTGTCTCCTTAATCTTTACGGTATTCCAGTATATCGCCCGGCTGACAGCCGAGTTCACGGCAGATGGACTCCAGCGTGGAAAAGCGCACAGCCTTGGCTTTCCCGGTTTTGAGAATGGAAAGATTCGCCTGGGTGATGCCGATGCGTTCCGCCAGCTCGCCGGAAGTCATTTTGCGTTTTGCAAGCATGACATCTAAGTTCACAATGATCATCTTCGCCCTCCGTCAAATTGTCAGATCGTTTTCTTCCCGCATCTGTGTGGCGGACTGCATAAGGTTTTTGACCACACGCAGAAGCGTGCCCACAATGCCGGTTGCCGCACCGATGACGAAAATGGGCATATAGCGCACACTGAAACCGAAGGTAATCAGCGTGACGGCGTAGCAGCACCAGGAGATCCAGCGGAAGTATTTTACATTTTTGACGGTAAAAATGTTGCCGTGCAGGATGTTCATCAGAATGCGGATGAGCATATACAGCGAGCAGGCGGCAAAGGGAACGCAGCAATAGAATGCAGGGATTAAGGCGTGGAAAATCTGTTCTTGGTAAATCGTCTCGTTGTGCATATCGTGGTAGCTGAAATACATCCACCGAATGAACATGGGAAACGTGCAGATCATCACGGCAAGAAGCACGGTGCACAGAATGCAGATCGCCAGAGAGATTTTTGCGGAATTTTTGCTTTTCATGGAAAAACCCTCCCAATGGATTGTGAGAACAGAATAGCACACGTTTTATCGTTTGTCAATATAAAAATTATCGAAAAACAATAAAAACTTATGAATAAAAAAACCGTGCCCAAACGGACACGGTCTGAAAATCAAAATGGAATCCGGTGCAGATTATTTAAACAGATTGTGGAACACTCTGCCCAGCACGACGCCGAGATTGCGCACCTCTGCGAACAGGGCGTCGATAACGGGGATGTTGATGTAGATGTAGTGCTGTTCGGTGGGCTGTCCGTCATAGGAGAGGACGAACGCCTGGGTGTAGATGGTGCCGCCCTCACCGAAAGCTTCTGCACGGACATAGGTGCCCAGCTTGTCGGAATAGTTGTCGAGGTCGATGGTGCTGGTTCCCTCGTCCGCCTTGGTGACGGCGATCACCTCACCGTCTGCGATCCAGCGCACGAGCAGGGCGTTGTCGGTGGTCAGGGTGATGGTGTCCTCTGTGTCGTTCACCGCCACGGAGGTGATGAAGGTGTCCTTGCCGTGGAAGTAGCCGTCGCCGTCCACCAAACGCAGGGGACCGGCAGGACCGGAATCGGCGTCTGCTTTGCCGCTTTCCACATCGGCGACACGCTGCTGCATCTCGGTGACAACGGCGTTGACCTTGGTCAGCAGTTCGCTATCCCCGTAGTATTTTTGCAGGTACTCAGCAATATTCTCCAGCTCCTTCTGGTTGCCGTTGCAGAAGCTGGCGGCAAAGAATGCACCGCTCTCCAAAGCCTTGCGGGCTTCGGCGGAGTTCAAGTCGTTCATCAAAAGGCGCACATAGCCGGTGTTGATTTTGTCGCTCTGGTGTGCATCGCTCGAAGCAATAGCATAGATGTTTTTGCCGCCGGCGGTGGCTCTTTCGAGCAGGATATCCCACAGCTCACGGTCATAGCGGGTGCGGGAGTCGCCCTTGGAGTTCATGTCGATACCGATGCAGGCGGGGTATCTCTGGATCAGTCCGTAGAACTTGTTGATGTAGTATCTGTATGCCCAGTTGCTCTCATCGTATGCGATGTCGCTGGTCAGATCCTCTTTGGCCTTGGTGTATTCGCCGGGATGGTTGATCACGCAGATGCCGCCCGCCTTGTTGACGCCGCGGATGGCGTCCACGTAATCGTTGATGGTGTTGTCCTGATAGTCCACGAACCAGCTGTTGACGTGGGCGTTGATGGATAAAGCGTTGTTTTCGATGCCGTAGGGGATGCGCATGATGTCCTTTTGCGTGCCGTCGGGCAGGGAAACGGTCAAATAATCGTCGCCGTTGGGACGAGTGGCGAGCGTGTAGGCACAGCCGCTGTTTGTGAATGTACCGCTTTCGCCAAGGTAGTCCAGCTCACCCTCGGTACGACCGAAAGCTTTGAGCATATTGTAGACAAACTTGTAGTTGGAGTCCTCCTTGTTTGCCCAGCCCTTGTTGTTGATGCCGTGGTCGGTGGTGGCAACAAGGTCGAACCCTTGCAGCGCATGGGTTTCCAGAGATTCCCGCAGGGTGATGTCGCCGTCGCTGGCGTTGGTGTGGGTATGCAGCGCTGTCTTGTACTGGCTGACCGTGTCCCAGTTCACATCCTTGTAGGGATTGGTAATGGTGTAGTCAATGTCTTTCACGGACGGTTCAGCGGCATAAACGCCGAAAGAGCCGAGCAGCATGGTCGAGCAAAGTGCGGCAGAAAGCACTTTTTTGAAAATTTTCATCGTATTGCTCCTTTACTTTAATTCGCAAAAGCTTATGGAAATTATATAGCACGCCGACCGGAATGTCAAGGAAATGCGTGAAAAAAGACGTAAAAAAACTGCAAAAAAGGATTGCATTCCGTTCAGTTTTGTGGTAAAATAACAGCAAATCCGCTCGTGGCGCAGCTGGATAACGCAGCAGATTCCGATTCTGAAGATCGGGGGTTCGAATCCCTTCGAGCGGGCCAAAGAAAAAAGCTCCCTGCGGGGGGCTTTTTTCAATGTAATAAATCCCTTGCGGGACTTGTGAAATATGCCTGTGACATATGAAATAGCTGACGCTATAAAATACGCTGCGGCGTATGTGGAATTGCGTTGTTTATGCGGTCTGCATCGGGATGCAATTCGTTGCCCCCAAAGCATAACATCTTTTTGTATCCCACAATTCAAAACCGACAAGCATCCGTTGACGCTTGTCGGTTTTTGGTATGTATAGGGTTTAAGCCGCCACAGGCGCAACGGCACGGAAATTTACCTTGACGGCACCCACACCGCCCTCAACATCGACGGCGTTCGGACCGTTGCCGACGGTGGCTTCATCGCCGATGGACACGCCGTCCACGGTGCAGTTGCCCAGTCCCTTTTCTGCGTATATAGTGTAGTCCTCTTTGACGCCGAGCAGGGTCAGATCGGTTTCTCCCACGCCCAGATCCAGAGAGCAGCGACCCGTGAGTGCCGAGGTCAGCTTCATCTGACCGACGCCCATTTCCATGTCCAGATCGTGCAGTGCGCCGTTTTCGATCACGATGCGTCCCGTGCCGCCCTCGATTTGAGATCCCTGCGTTGCGTTTAAAGTGCCGATTTGCGCATCACCGGCGCCCAGCTCCAAATCGAGAACAGCGGCGGACAGGACGTCCATATCCACCTTGCCTGCGCCCGTCGTGATCTCCGCCTTGGTGAAAACGGTGCCAGCGGGGATGGTGAGCGTGACGACGGCGTCGGCATGAAGCCGGGCACGGTTGTTTTCTTTAATGCGCAGGACGCCGTTGTCTGTCGAGACGGAAATGTGTTTGAGATTGCTCTCCACGCAGAACGCATCGCCCTGCTTCACGGTGAGCTTGGCAGCGTTGATGTCGATTTGAAGTTCGGAGGCGGCACCGTCCACGGGATATGCGGTGACCTTTTCAGCGACTGCATCCGAGGATTTGCCACTGCCGCCGATGTCCAGATCGGTGAGAAAACCCACAGCGCCGAGAATCCCGCTGAAAATACTCACGATCAGACAAATCGCGAATGCCATTGCGAGATATTTGATGACTTTTTGAACGGTACTCATTTCACTTCAGCACCTCCGAACATACACGTTCCGCTGATATAGAGTGTGGGAACGTCCTTTTGGGCGGGTTTCTTGTTGGACGCACCGCCGAAAATGGAAGTGGTGTTGAGTTTGATGTTGACGTTATCGGGAACGAGAATGTCGATCCCGCCGAAGATGGCGCAAACACGAATGGCACAATCCTTTTCGATGATGGCGTTGCGCAGGTCGCATTTCACGCCGCCGAATACGGCCGTCAGCTCTGCACCATCAAACACTTCGCCGTCGTAGTTGAGATTGCAGCCGGAGAACGTGGCACAGCCGACACGAGGTTCGGCGCCGTCTTTTTTCATGCCGCTGAGCATATCGTCTGCCTTGCTGCCGCGCAGACCTGTCAAAACCATCCGCAAACCGATGATGATGACGATGGCGGGGACGAGGAGCTTCCACAGCATATCGAACGCAATGATGTCCTGGCAGCAAAGCAGCAGCAGAACTCCCACGCCGATGCCGATGAGACTTCCGGTTTTGTCCCGCTCGGTAAACAGACCGGCAATGCTGGGCACAATGATGAACACCGTCCACCAGCCGTCAAAGAAAATGTTGATATTCGTGATGTTCAGTGCATTCAGCGCAAACAGAACGCCTGCCAAAACAAGCACGACGCCCACAAGGATACTGCCGAATTTTTTCATAAAGTCCAGCCTCTTTTCGTTTCATCTACGGTACAGACGATGCCTTGCATTTACCGTGTCTCTATTATACTATATTATTTACAGAAAAGGAAGTGGTTTTGAAAAAATTGCCGCAGATACTTCTCGAAATACAAAAGTTGATTCTTGCGGGAGAATGTGGTACACTCTATGTATATTCCAAATAGAAAAGTGGTCGCATGATGGGAAAAGCGCACAGGAAATATGAATTTTTGCAAAGCGTGCTTCTGAGTGTTGTCGGGCTTTGCGTGTACAACTTGGCGATACAGGTGTTTGTCTACCCGACCCTCGACCGTGTACTGGGACACGAAAGCTACGGGCATATGCTCACGGCGATTTCCGTGATCTCCGTGGCGGCGGTGTCGGTGGGCGTGGGTGTCAACTACGAGCGCATGGCGTTGCACCAACGGGTCGAGACTGCGAACGGAGACTACAATTTTGCCTTGCTTGTCGGCGCTGTGCTCTGCGGCGGTGCGGGCGTTTTGGCGGGACGGTTCGTCGGTATGACGGGCGCCGTATCGTATATTCTGTTGGCGCTGATGAGCGTTTCAATGATGCTTCGCTACTATTCGGACGTTGATTTTCGACTGGATGTCAACTACCGAAAGCTTCTGGTGTTCTATCTCGTGCTGTCGGCGGGCTACATCGCCGGGACGCTCCTGTTTGCAAAGCCCGATTGCTGGCAGGCGGTCTTTATCGTAGCGGAACTGCTGTCGGTGGCGTTTGTCGTCCTGTTCGGCAAAGTATACCGAAAGCCTTTCGTCTGTTCCGATAACTGCAAAAAAGTCTTTTCGTCAAGCGCCCGGCTTGTCGGCGCACAGGTGTTCGCCAACGGGATATTGAACTGCGACCGAATGCTCATCGGCGGCTTGATGAACGGTACGGCGGTGACGATTTTCTACACCGCATCCCTTTTGGGCAAATCGGTTGCACTCCTGACAGGACCATTCAACGGCGTGATCATCGGCTTTCTCGCCAAGAACAACCGCAAAATCACCCGGCGGTTCTTTATGCTGTGTGTTATCGGTGCGTGTGCGGTGAGTTTGCTAATGTTTGCGGTGCTGATCCCCGTGACACCGTTTGTCATCCGTCTGCTGTACCCGAGCGTGGCGGACAGTGCCGCACCGTATTATTTATGGGCGAATGCGGGACAGATCGTCTACTTTGTCGCCAATCTCCTGCTGGTGATAGCACTGCGTTTTTTGTCCGAACGGTTTCAGCTTTTCGTGAACCTTGGCTATACTGTGCTGTACCTTGCTCTGTGTGTGCCGTGCTTGATGCAGGGCGATTTGATGCGCTTTATGCAGTGCGCTTTGCTTGCCAACGTCATTCGCTTTGTGGTGATCGTTTGCACAGGTTTATTCAAAACGAAAGAGGTGAGCGTGTGAAATACGGACGGCTTGTTTTTTACGCCAATCCCACGGATAAAACAAAAACGCAGTATGTCAACGTGGGCGACATTTTTCAAACCTTGGCAGTCGATTTGGTCTATGAAAAGGCAGGGATTGCGCCGCAGGACATTGTAAACATCGACCGTTACGGTCTGCGGGACTACGATGGCGAAGAGGTGCTTCTGCCCCTCAACGGCTGGTTCGGCAAGGTCAAGGGCAGTGAAATTTTTCCCATGTCCGAAAAGATTCATCCCCTGTACTTGGGCTTTCATGACATCAATCCGAAGGACGCAAAGCGGTTTACAGGAAACGATTTTATCGGCTGCCGGGACGAGTATACCTATGATCTTATCCGAAAGCATTGCCCGAACGCCTATATTTCCGGCTGTATGACATTGCTGTTCCCGAAGCGGACGGCGGCGCCTGCGGACGGCAAAACATTTATCGTGGATGTCACGGCGAAAACGTATGCGCATATTCCGAAAGAGATCCGAGACAAAGCCGTGCGTATTTCCCACGAAGTGCCGATGGATTTCGACAACGACAAACAGGCGGAGATTCGGCGGCTGGAGGATGCGGCGCACGGATATATCGAGCGATACAGAACCGAAGCGGAATTGGTCATCACCTCCCGCCTGCACTGTGCCATGGTCTGCGTGGCGTGCGGCATTCCCGTGGTTTTGATGCGGGAAAGCTTTGACGAGCGGTACGCCTTTTTGGATAAATTTCTGCCGCTGTATGACGCAGGGGAGTACGACAAAATCGACTGGCATCCCACGCCGCCGGATGTGGACGAGATCAAAGCGCAGACACTTTCGCTGGCGCTGTCCGCACTGTCGGGAACGATAGACAGAGCGCAGACCGAAGCGGTGCACAGCTGCTATATGCACCGCACCCGGCACAAGATCTCCACGCCCCTCATGGTCAAGGCGTATGACAAGGTGCGGGATATTTCCCCGGCGCTGGCGGATTTTATCCGAGAAAAGATTCTGTTCCGCTTTACGATCGCATATGGGCGGAATGAGCAGGAGGAGCAAAAATGAAAAAACGATTACTTGCCGCCGTACTGGCGATTGCCATGTTGTTCGGCTTTGCACAGATGGCTTTTGCGGTGGAAACACCGTTCGAGGACAGCCTGTTTTACACGCAGGGCGACTACGAAATTCACTACCGCATTGTCAAGCATAGCGGGGAATACAAGGGACGCATCCTGATGCTGCACGGCTTCCTGTGTTCCACCTATGCATGGCGCAATATGGCGGCAGAAATGGCAAAGGCAGGCTATGACTGCGTTCTGGCTGACTTGCCGAACTTCGGGTACAGCACCCGTGAAACGCCGAATACGAAGCACATCGACCGGGAGACGCTGATGGAGGGACTGATGGATTCCGTTGCCCCCAACGGCGACTGGATCGTGGCGGGGCACTCCATGGGCGGCGGTGTTGCGCTGAACATCGCCGAGGAATATCCCGTGAAAGCGCTTTTGTTGTATTGTCCGGCGGTGCAGAGTACGGTTCCCGATTTTTTGGACGGTGTGGTCACCGGTGCGCCGATGCGCTTCCTGATGAACACGTTCTTTAAAATCGGCACACGATTTAAACCCGTCGTGAAGCTGGTGGTTTATGCCGCCACGATGAATTGGGATTTTGCGAAAGCGTACGATGTAAGCGGCGTGACCGACCCGTTTTTGTATGACGGCATCGGCGGCGGAATGTGCTGTATGCTCACCACGGTTCGGCAGACGAACATGGCGGATGCGGGCAAAGTCAAAGTGCCTGTTCTGCTTGTCGAGGCGGACAGGGACATCATATTGGACAAGGGCAGCAAGCAAGCCTTTGCCGAAGCGTTTCCGACGGCAACGCAGTATACCGTGCACGGCGGCGGGCACCAGTGCATTGAGGACAGAGCGGCAGAACTGGCGGAACAGACGCTGCAATTTTTGCAATAGAATCCGGACGGCGCACGAGGAGGGTTTTGCCTTGTGCGCCGTTCAATTTTTTTGTTTAAACAAATGTTCGGAAAATGTGTCAAAAACTATTGCAAAGTTTTTTCAGACTTGCTATACTAATTATTCAAGGTGGTGAGACGGATGGACACGGAAGAACTGATCCTGCGGATCCTGGGGGACAAAAACAGCTCCCGCATTTACAGGGACGAACCTATCCTGCGCACGGCGGCACACATGAAAAATTATATGCCCCCCAAGTATCGGGAGATGCGCAAGGTGGCGCTGCAAAACGGACGGCGGGAACGCACTCCTGCGGAGATCTTTTGCCTGCAGGGCAGGCTGATGGCGGATTTTGAGGACGATTACGACTATACGGGGGAATTCATTCGCTATTTCCCGACCTATCAGTCCATGAGCGACAGCCAGCTGCGCGGCTACTTTTCGTGGCGCACACAGGTGCGCAGGGGCAACATCCGGAAAACCTCCGTTTCCTTCGTCTTTGTCTATATCTATGAACTGCTGAACTGTATCGGCGTTTCCTCGCCGGAGGAAGGATTCCAAACGCTGAAGAATTTTTACACGCTCTACCGCACATTGGATCTGCAGATCGAGCGGTATATGCAGGTTTGGCTTCGGGATTTTGTTGTCTATTACGGGCTGGATGTCTCCCTGCTGGAGGATACGCCGACGTCCGAGCGGGACAATGCTTTGGCGGTGCTGATTGACTACAATTCCCGGTCGGATGCAGCGCTGTATGACGCCATCTGTACGTTGTCCTCCTACAATCCGAAAAATTCCCGCTACGGCAAGCAGGCGCCCGAACAGATGTGTGCTGCGGTGTGCGCCGTGTTCCGTGCCCTGGCGGATTATTATGAAAAGAACCGCAAATACACCCTTTGCGAGGCGTATTTCGGACGCAGTTTCACCACGCCCTATGTTATGTTCAATTCTGCGCTGTTCTGCCCGAACTGCCCGCCGACCGACCGCACCGTCTCGGTCACGCCGCTGTGCAGGTATACCTGTTCCCGGGGAAAGTGGACCTGCACCCGTATTTGGGGAAAAAACAACCGCAGTGCCGATCTTGGCGCCGTGGTCAAGGCGACGGACAGCCTCTTGCGGCAGAGAAACGGCTTTGCCTATCCGCTCAAGGCGGACAGAACGCCGAAGTATATTTTGAAGCTGATCGACCGTGTACTGACTGCCTGCGAGCAGGAACAGCACAAGAATGCCGCTGTGGAAGTGAAGATAGATCTGTCCAAGCTGCAAGGCATTCGGGACGCCGCCGAGATCACGAGAGACCGGCTGATCGTGGAGGAAGAGGAGGCGTTCATTCCGCCGCCGGAGCCGGAAACGCCGCCGGACGAAAATGCGCCGGAGCCGGAAACGCCGTCGGACGAAAATTTGCCTGCTCTTTCCGAAGCGGAACGCACCGTACTGCGCAGTCTGCTTTTGGGCGAATCGCCGCAGGACTACTTGCGGCAAAAGGGGCTTATGCTGTCCGTGGTGGCGGAATCGATCAACGAGAAATGTTTTGACCTGTTTTCCGATACCGTGCTGCTCTTTGACGGGGATGAACCCGAGGTCATCGAGGACTATGCAGATGAATTGAAAGGAATGCTGAATCTATGAAAATACCGAAACGGATCGCCTCTGCGCTCATCAATTCGCTCAAAGGCGGCGTTGTGCCGAGAATCGGTCTGCCGTACATCACCGTGGGCAGACAGACGGAGATCGAGGCGCTTCTCCATGACGTGGATATTATTGCGGACGGTGGTGCTTCCTTCCGATTTATCGTCGGTCGCTACGGCAGCGGCAAAAGTTTCCTTTTGCAGACCATCCGCAACTATGTCATGGACAAAAACTTTGTCGTGGTGGATGCCGACCTCTCTCCCGAGCGCCGCTTGCAGGGCACGAAGGGGCAGGGACTGGCGACATACAAGGAGCTGATCCGCAATATGTCCACCAAGACCCGCCCCGAGGGCGGTGCGCTGACGCTGATTCTGGATCGCTGGATCAGTTCCGTGCAGAGCGAAGTCGTGGCGGAAAGCGGTGTACTGCCCACGGACGGCGCATTCCCGGCGCTGGTGGAAAAGAAGATCTATGCCGTGATCAGCGCCCTGAGTGAAATGGTGCACGGGTTCGATTTTGCCAAACTGCTGACGGTGTATTACCGTTCCCATATCGACGGCGACGAGGAAAGCAAGGCAAAGGTCGTCCAGTGGTTCCGGGGCGAATACGCCACCAAGACGCAGGCCAAGGCGGAGCTGGGCGTGAATATCGTGATCACGGATGAGGACTGGTACGAATACATCAAGCTGTTCGCTGTTTTCCTGAAAAAAGCGGGCTACAGCGGATTGCTGATTTTGATTGACGAGCTGGTCAATATCTACAAGATCCCCAACGCCATCACCCGGCAGTACAATTATGAAAAGATTCTGACCATGTACAACGACACCCTGCAGGGCAAGGCAAGCTATCTCGGCATCCTCATGAGCGGTACACCTCAGTGCATCGAGGACACACGCAGGGGCGTTTACAGCTATGAGGCACTGCGTTCGAGACTGACCCAGGGACGTTTTGCCAGAGAGGGCGTGCAGGATATGCTGGCGCCGGTCATTCGTCTGGAGCCGCTGACCAATGAGGAGATGCTGGTGCTCACGGAGAAACTGGCGGATATTCATGCCCAGCTGTTTGACTATACTCAGACGCTCACACAGCAGGATCTGATTGATTTCGTGCAGATCGAGTTTGGGCGCATCGGCACGGATTCCCACATCACCCCCCGTGAGGTGATCCGTGACTTCATCGAGCTGCTCAATATCATGCACCAGAACCCGTCCCTCCAGGTGCGGGAGCTGCTACGTTCCGAGGACTTTTCCTTTGCACCCACGGCGGCGCAGGAAAACACAGACAAAGAGTTTGCGGAGTTTGAGATATGAGCGTGTTTGACCGTTATGCCCCTTTTATACAGGACTTTATTTATCAAAACAACTGGGAGTCACTGCGTGCCATTCAGGTGGCGGCAGGGGACGCCATTTTCAATACGCAGGAGAATGTTCTCCTTTCTGCATCGACTGCGTCCGGCAAGACTGAAGCGGCATTCTTTCCCATTCTGACCCTCTTTTCCGAGGATATGCCACGGTCGGTGGGCGCCATTTACATCGGCCCTCTGAAAGCACTCATCAATGACCAGTTTATCCGCCTGAACGAGTTGTGTGAACAGGCGCATATTCCCGTCTGGCACTGGCACGGCGATGTCTCCCAGTCCCACAAGTCCCGGATGCTGCGAAAGCCGTCCGGCATTTTGCAGATCACCCCCGAATCTCTGGAGGCGATGCTCCTGCGCAAGCACGCCGACATCGCCCGCATTTTCGGCGATCTGCGCTTTATCGTCATCGACGAGGTGCACTCCCTGATGCGGGGCGACCGGGGCGGACAGACCCTTTGCCTGATCGAGCGGCTTTGCAGGCTGGCGGACGTCAATCCGCGGCGCATCGGTCTGTCTGCTACCATCGGTGATTTGCAAACCACAGGCGAATTTTTGGCGGCAGGGACAGGCAGAGGAACGGTGATCCCGAAGATCGAGAGCAAGGGTGTGCGCTGGCGGCTGTCCATGGAACATTTCTATGTGCATGGACCTCAAGCGGCAGAGCACGGAAAGAAACTGCCTGCACAGCCTGCACTGGATGTGCCCACCGACCGTGCGCCGCAGAACGCCGACCCGGGGATGGGGTATATTTTTGAACACACCCGGGGCAAAAAATGTCTGGTGTTCGTCAATTCCCGGGAGGAGTGCGAAGCGGTCACCACGACTCTGCGGCAGTACTGCGAAGTGAAGCACGAACGGGATCGCTTTCTCATCCACCACGGCAACCTGTCCGCCTCCTACAGGGAGACGGCGGAGGAGCTGATGAAGGACGAGTCCCAGTTTTTGACCACCGTGACCACCGCAACTTTGGAACTGGGCATCGACATCGGACGGCTGGAACGGGCGTTTCAGATCGACGCACCGTTTATGGTCTCCTCCTTTTTGCAGAGGATGGGGCGCACGGGACGGCGGGACGAGCCGCCGGAAATGTGGTTCGTCATGCGGGAGGATA
>JAQXLO010000241.1 GCA_029012165.1 Oscillospiraceae bacterium
AATAGGCGCGGAACTGAATGATATCGGCTACGTCCTTATACCCGAGTTCATAAGCGGTCGGGACATCGGGAAACTCAGTGACGCGTTCTTTGGTGCTTAAAGTCAGAAGACGAACGCCATCGGTCTCCATATACTGACGGATGGAGCTGGGGGAAAGAACGGCAGCGTCGAGTTCGCCGCCGAGGAATGCGAGAACCGTGTCGTTCGCACCACCGTAGGGGACATAAGTGCACTCGATTCCTGCGTCATTGGCAAGCGTAACATAGAAAGAGTGGTGGGCAGAGCCTACATTGGTACCGCCGACGAGCAGTTCGTCTGGATGATTCTTGGCGTAGGCGACGAGATCCTCAAAGCTCTGGAAGGGACTGTCCTTCGGAACAAAAACGCCCATCCAGTCACCGTTAAAGGTGCACAGAAGCTGAACGTCATCCGGAGACGCGTCAATGTTTCCGTTGGCCATGCCGTAGGCAATGGAGGCAGAAGCGAAGCCATAGGTATACCCGTCAGCTGCGGAATTGATCACGCTCTGTGTACCGACACCGCCGCCACCGCCGGATATATTTGTAGCGACAATCGTTGTGCCGAGATACTTGGAGACATACTGTGCAAACATACGAGCCTCGGTGTCGCCGGAACCCGGATCAAACGGAACGACCATCGTCACAGTGCCGTCACCAGGGAAGGCTGCAGGTTCTTCGGTTGTTTCTGTGTTGGTGTTAGTTTCGCCGCAGGCTGCCAATGCAAAGACCATTGCCAATGCGAGAAGCAGCACAAAAAACTTTTTCATTTCAAAAAACCTCCAAATCATAATGTGCAGTTTTGGTGAACTGTTATAAAAAATATACCATTCGACAACTGTTTTGTGAAATATTTAATATGTTTTGACACTATAACTAAAAGTTATAGCAAAAGATTGGGCAATATAGAAATTGTCTTTCCGGGGTGAAAAACGGTATAATAAAAAAAAGGGGTGCATTGTATGGATGAAAAGGACTGGCTGCTCCTTACCGTACTGGCAAAGAGCAAAAGCATTACCCAGGCCGCCTCCTATATTTATATTTCCCAGCCTGCCGTTACAAAGAGAATTAAATTACTGGAAAACGAATTTCAGGTGAGGATCATCATTCGCAGCAACGAGGGCATTCAGCTGACGGAAGCAGGAAAATACCTTGCCCAATATGCCGGGGATATGATCGAGCGCACAGAAAAGGCGAAAAACGACGTAAAAAAGATTTGTCGGCAGAAGGAGCCGCTGCGGATCGGACTGCCGCGCATGTTTTCCCAGATCATGATGCCAAAGATCATGGGCTCGTTTTTGCAGAACTATCCGGATGTTCAGGCACAGCTGCGCAGCGGCTTTTCCTCCGAGATCATTCAGTGGATCTGCAACGGGGAGGAGGAGATCGCCTTTATCCGGGGGGAGTACTATAATCCCTCCTACTATTTCTATCCCATCACATTGGACCCCATTTGCGTGATCAGTCGAAATAAGCTGGCGATTGACGATCTTCCCAATCTGCCCCGTGTTTTTTACTGGACGGACCCGCGCTTGTCACAGCTTTTAGACAACTGGTGGGAGAAGCGGTTTTACGGGCGCATTTCGACTGCCAAACTGGAGGTTGGCGACAGCCAGACCTGTGTGCATACGGTGGAACAGGGAACCGGTTTTGCCATCCTGCCGCTTTATGTTATCGGCGAGCAGGCAAAGAAGAATCTGTATATCCAGCCGATTCTCAATCAAAAGGGAGAGGCGCTTTTGCGAAAGACAAGCCTTGTCTATCCCAAAGGGCACATGTCAAACAGTGCGGAGTGCTTTGTGGATTTTATCAAGACTATGTTTCCGTTCCCGGTGCGATCGGAAATCTGAAAAACGGTCTGATGGGAGGCGCCGGCAGCGGACGAGCCGCCCCAACGATGCGTTGTCCAGCGCCACGCTGTACCGGACCCTCTGCAATAAAGAGGAGGCCCCCGCCGTCTCCGGTGGCAGCGCCACGCGCGCACAGGAGGCACAGATACTGATGAACTGCCTGAGCGAGAGCTGAACCAGTAAATCCTTCATACAAGCATGGCGCTCATTTCTGACCGCCATGCTTGTATGAAGAACAGTTAGAAACGGGCTTCTGCTCACGTTGCTGTCGCGAGACAGTACCGCAGCATGCTCTGCATCCGGCTTTGCCGCTTTGTGCGGCGCCTGTTTTGAAAAACAAAAAAGACTGTTGACGCGCATGAGCGTGTGCGTCAACAGTCTTTTTTCTTATCCGGTGTGGATAGAGGACGCTGAAGAGAGAAGCGCCGCTTGTTTTTGAGCGCGGCAGGGGCAGGAGAAGATCTTCGTGACGGCTGCATTACTGGATGTTGTAACGGAAAAGAAAAAGATCCAATGTGCGCTTTGCGCGGCTGTGCTGACGGAAAGCCCTTCTTCCGCAGAGAGGTAGGGCATAAACTGAAATAAAAAGCATATACCGTGGCTACTTTTCCGATGCGCGTCAAATGGCGAGTCAGTGTTTGCTCTGCGCCGCTTTCTTTCGGTATTGAAGCGGCGTCATGCCGACCTTTTCACGAAAGCGCTTGATGAAGTAGCTGGTCGAGTTGAAGCCGCACATATCCGAGATATCCAGCACGGAGAGCAGCGAGTCCGTGAGAAGAAGAACGCTTTTTTGCAGCCGGTAATCCGTGAGGTAGGTGAAGATGGAGCAGCCGTAGGAGGACTGGAACAAACGGCAGCACTCGCTTTTGCTGACATGGATCTCT
>JAQXLO010000242.1 GCA_029012165.1 Oscillospiraceae bacterium
CCGACTCGACCGGCGCCCATGCGGTATAGTCATGCTTCGGTACGGTTTCGCCGTAGCGCTCGCCGCAGATTTCGCAAATGGCGAGCTCTGTGCAGTTCGCTTCGCCGCCCTGATGCTTACAGACATAGTCGCAATCGGCGCAAACGCCGTCCGTCCATTTGTGCGTCTCGTTTTCGACAACATATACCTTGCAGCAGGTCCACTGCTTTTCGTGGGTGGTCTCGGTCGTTTTCCACTTGGCGGTTCCGGCGTGGTTGTCGGGGTTCAGCTCGCCGTAGCTCTCGCCGCAGACGGAGCATACCGCCTGCTCGATGCAGGTCGCTTCCTTGAGCGGCTTGGTGTCCGCATCATGTCCGAGGGCATCGACTTCGCTGTCGTTATAGGTATACGGGCAATCCTGACAGGAATGGCTCGTGTAGCCTATTTTCGTGCAGGTCGGCGCCGTGACAGCGCTGGTCATCCTGTGGACAGGTGCAGAACCGATTTCAACGCTCGGCTGCAGGATTTCCGCTGTCAGATCGAGCTTGAAAGCCGGACGGATACCGCTCCAAGTTGCGTTGGTGCTGAAATAGACGCTGACACACCCATCGGCATTGGCATTATAGGCATAGAACGTAGAAAGGGCGGTACGCATACGCCAGTAGGATAAATCGCCGTCATCGTTGTGGAAAACACTCAGTCCCTGGCACTTCGCATAGTCGGAGCTCTTGGATCTACGAGCGGCATCTCTTTTGTCCCCGGAATCAGCGAAGCCGTATTCCGTATTTAATACATCACTACGGGACAGAAGGAAGATTTTGTCGTTGGTGGTCTCGGAACTGTAGATCGGATCGGCTGCGGTGTTGTCCACTGCTGTAAGCGGGATGATCGCCTGCTGCTCTGCCGTAAACGCCGTGTTGCAGAAATCGTTGTTCAGCCACCGGCGGATGGAGCTTTTGGCGTAATTGCTGGGGTAGTAGGTCTTTTCCGGGTCGCCCCAAAAGCCTTCCGCACCGGCACTGAGGACGTAGTTGTGAAACGCCTGGCTGTCGATGATGGTGTCGCACAGAACAAGACCTGCCGCAGGGTCGAGTACACGCCAGCGCAGCGGCTCATAGCGGAACCAGTAAGCCGTACCGATCTCGTAGCCGTTGGTATCCTGATAGGATCCCCAGCTGCTTTCGGAAACCTTGTCTCCTGTCCAGCCCAATCTGTAACCCGTAAACTTTACACCACGGTACTTCACGCCGTCCACCACGATATCGGTGTAGCGCATAAAGTCGTCCGGCTTCATTTGACCGTCATGCGAGTTGCCCGAGCCGCTGTAGTAGCCGTAGGACGTCCAGCTCTCCCATGCGGGCGCGGCGGCGTTCAGGTGCGCAAGGATACGGCTGTCGGTTTCCTTGGTTTGCGGGTACCAGCCGAACTCGATGACGTCGCCTTTACTGTACTGCGTAATCGTCTGGGCGCCGGCGGTCATGGGCAGAATCCCCACAACAAACACCACGCAAAGCAACAGGGACAGCAGTTTTCGCAGAGTCTTTTTCATAGTCACGCCTCCTATTTTATAGTAAATTTATGATATCACACAGTAACGCATTTCGTCAAGCCATTTTAAAAAACAGATCCTCCATGACCTGAAAGCCGGAACAGCCGATTGTGCCCTGTGCTGCTTCGGCAAAAAGAATATAGGACTTCTTGGAAATCAGATCGTTCCGCTCTTGAATGGTCAATCCGGTACTGTTTTCCATCACGTCCACTCCCTCATGCAAACGTCTGCATATCCGCCTTGAAAAAGCCGGTGCGGCGGATGGAGACAAAGGGGTTCATGCCGATCGCTTTTTGCAGTGCGTCCACCAAAAGTGTGGGGTTGAGCATATCGTTGCCGGCATTCAGCACCACCTCCATGCGCACGGCATCCCCCTGACAGCGCACGGCGTAGGTGCGCATTTTTTCGCAGATGCTGACCTGCTTCGTCACCTTTTTGCGTCCCTGCTTGCCCAGCTTTTCGGCATACAGTTCGCCGCTGTCCAGCAGTGTCTTGGCCTGCGATGCAAAGCTTTCCGCATCGTGGGCGCTGTCTGTTTCCAGCAATATGGTGTAGGACGCATACGCAATCTCCGAGGCTTTGGCGATGGCGTCATGCACACGCACCACACGGATGCCCTCGGGCAAAACGGCGTTCATGCGGCGCAGGATCTCGCCATCGGTCATGTCGTCCTCGATGCGGATATCCAGCGGTTCGCCGTCGCTTTCCTGTCCCAGAGACAGGGGTGCCAAAAAGCACAGGTAGGGATGGGGGTTGAAGCCCTCGGTGTACCACAGATTCAAGCCGGCACGCCGTACCGCACGGGTGAAACAGCGGTTCATATCCAGGTGGGAAATATACTTTGCCCGTCCCTCTTTTTTAATCCACAGTCTGACAGCGCGCATCGCATTTCCCTCCGTTCAGTTTATCCGCACCGCAGCCGCCGCACCGCAGCCGGCAATGGGGCGTCGTCTCGCTCTTGTGCGCCTTTTCATTTTCACGGCGCAGGTACGCCTTGGATACGCCGTAATCGAGGTGATCCCACGGAAAGACCTCGTCAAAGTCTCGGCGGCGGTTGGCATAGAACGCCATGTCCAGTCCGCACTCCGCAAAGGCCTCCTGCCACAGATCAAAACGGAACTGATCCTCCCAGCCGTCAAAGCGGCAGCCCTTGCGCCATGCGGTTTCCAGCACCTCGGAAAGACGGCGGTCGCCCCGGGCGAACACCGCTTCCAAGAAGCTGGTGTCGGAATGGTGACAGCTCAAGCTGACCTTGCGGGTATGGACGCTGTCCTTGAGCAGTGCCTGCTTGCGCAGAATGGTCTCGGTATCGTCCTGCGGCTCCCACTGGAACGGGGTAAAGGGTTTCGGCACGAAGGACGCCGTGCTGACCGACACGGTGACGGACTTGCCCTTGGGCTTGTCCGGGTTGGCATAGTAGGCGTCCACCACCTTTTGGGCAAGGTCGGCGATGCCCTGCACATCCTCGTCCGTTTCCGTGGGCAGACCGATCATGAAGTACAGCTTCACCGCCGTCCAGCCGCCGGAAAAGGCCTGCTTCGCCGTGTGCAGCACCTCTTCCTGCGTTACATTTTTATTGATGGCGTCCCGCAAACGCTGTGTACCCGCTTCGGGGGCAAAGGTCAGGGAACTGCGGCGCACACCCGCCAGCTTCTCCATCAGCTCCCGCGGGAAATTGTCGGCACGCAGACTCGGCAAAGCGACGTTGATCTTTTCGTCGTCCGTCCATGCAATCAGCTTGCGGATCAGTTCCTCCATGCGGGAATAATCGCTGGAGCTTAAAGAGCACAAGGAAATTTCATCGTAGCCCGTGGCATCACAAATGGACTTGCACTGGGCATTGATCACATCGGGACTTTTTTCCCGAATGGGTCTGTACAAAAATCCCGCCTGACAAAAGCGGCAGCCACGGATACAGCCACGGAATATCTCGGTGGTGGTGCGGTCATGCACCACTTCGATGGACGGCACCACGAAGCTGTCGGGGCAGAACATGGTATCGAGATCCGACACGATGCGCTTTTTGACTGTGGCGGGTGCGCCGTCTCTGGCGGTGACGGTCTGCACCGTGCCGTCCTCGTGATAGGTCACGTCATACAGGGACGGCACATAGATCCCCTCGATCTGCGCCGCCTCCCGCAGGAAGGTCTGCTTGTCCGAGCCGAGTTTTTTATGCTTTTTCAAAAGGTCGATCAGGTCATTGGTGACCTCCTCCCCCTCGCCGAGCATACACAGATCCACAAAGGGCGCAATGGGCTCACTGTTGCACACGCACGGTCCGCCCGCCGCCACGATGGGCGTTAGGCTCGTCCGGTCAGAGCTTCTCACGGGAAGTCCCGCAAGGTCGAGCATATTGAGCACATTGCTGAAGGACAGCTCATACTGGAGCGTAAAGCCCAGCAGATCAAACTCCCGGATCGGGTCACCGCTCTCCAAACCGTACAGCGGCACGCCGTTCTCCCGCATCTGCTGTTCCATATCCGTCCACGGCGCAAAAACACGCTCGCACCACGTGTCCTCCCGAGCGTTCGCAAGACTGTAGAGAATCTTCATGCCCAGATGGGACATACCGATCTCGTACGTGTCGGGGAAACAGAAGGCGTAGCGTATATCCACCTTGCTCTTGTCCTTGACCACGCTGTTCAGCTCTCCGCCCGTATACCGTCCCGGCTTTTGCACGGCGCAGAGTATTCTTTCCAGTTTTTTGTCCAGCATATCCTTATCCTCCCTGTTCGGTTCCGAAACAGTATAACACATTCTTTTACAACTTGCAAATCCTTGACTTTTATGCACAGAAGGCGTATACTATAAATGTATAGGTATGTATACTCCATTTCGTGAATGAGTTCGGAGGTTCCAGAATGAATCAACGTGGAATCTGGCAGTTGATCCTGATGGCGCAGGAGGGTGACCGTCAGGCAGTCGATGCCCTTTTCTTTATGTCTTTTCGTCCCGCTTATCTGGTTTTGCAGGCGATCGTTCCCGACCGGGACGCCGCATTGCAGATTCTGAGCGAGGGCTACGTCCATATTTTTCGGTCGCTGGAAGATTTAGAGCAGGAAAGCAGCTTCACCTCGGCACTGAACGGCTTCAACATCGCCCGTGCCGCAGAGCTGTACCCGGACAGGCGGATCGTTTTCGGGGAGGACTATGCGACCAAGTTTTCCTCCTTCTCTGCGCAGGACTGCCGCATCTGCGACTTCGACACCCTGCGTTCCCTCGACCTGTCCGCCTGTGCGGATGAAATACTCGCTGTCTTTGAAGCGCTGCCGCCGGAGCAAAAAGTCTCCGCCTATCTTTTTTACTACGCCTCCTGTCTCCCCGAAGAGATTGCGGACGTTTTATCCGCAGACGAAAAATCCGTTTGCGGCGCCCTTGCGCAAATGCGCAAAACCGCTTTGCCCCAGATCGGCACTGTCCTGCAAAAAGAAAAGGCGTTTCGCTGTATCGGGGCAGAGTCTGCCGTCCCGTGGGCACTGCGCAACACAGCCGCCTATGTCCCCGACAAGGATGCGCTGGACGCTTTTTATCAGGATATTTTGCAAAAACTGGTGGACAACAACGTTCTGGATACCACCCTGTCCGTCTCCGAACCCATCGACGAGCCGATCGAGATGGAGATCAAGGACATCAAGCCCCCCAAGGACTTCACGCTGCTGCACAAAATTTTCTCGGTTAAGACGCTGCTCATCCTGCTGTTTATCCTGCTCGCCGCCGGCATCGCCATCGGTGTGCACCGACTGCAGGAATACAAGTCCAAGGTATTCGGCTGGGAGACCTCCAACCGCACCACCATTCGCCTGACGACCACCTCCCTGCCGTCCGAATACTACATCTACTCCACCGAATACACCATGCCTACGGAAACGGAGACGACAACAGAGAAAGCCTCCGAGACCCAGACGGAAGCCGTTGCCACCACAGAGAGGCCCACGGAATCCACCACCGCCAATCCCTATGCGGACTTCGCCTATTCGGAAAACGGCGGCAGCATCACCATCACGGGCTACAGCGGCAGCAAAACCAGCGTGGAGGTGCCCAAGTCCATCCACGGAAAGCCTGTCACCACCATCGGTGAAAATGCTTTCTTCAACACCGGCATCACCTCCATCAAGCTCCCCTCCTCCCTGCGCACCATCGGCAAAAACGCCTTCCACAGCTGTGTCGGTCTCACCGCCATCACCATTCCCAACGGCGTCACACTGATCGACAACGCCGCCTTCCGCGGCTGTTCCAACCTGAAAAATATCACGCTGGCGGACACGCTGCAAAAGATCGGCAACCAGGCGTTCTACCAGTGCACCTCCCTGTCCGGGATCCATTTCGGCGACAAACTGACCTATATCGGCGACTGGGCATTTGCCTACTGCACCAGCCTGCCCAATGTCGCCATCGTCGGCAGTGTCAACCATGTGGGCAGCAATGTGTTCTATGAGTGCAAGTCCCTGACTGCCTGCACCTTTGAATCCTCCAGCAAGGTCACCGCTTTGGGAGAAGCCATGTTCTTTGACTGCATCTCCCTGAAGACCTTCTCCTTCCCCTCGGGGGTCAAGGTCGTCCCCGCCAACTGCTTCACGGGCTGCCGCTCCTTGTCCTCCGTCGCCATGCACGCCAATATGACGTCCATCGGCGCCAACGCTTTTGCCGACTGTATCTCCCTGTCCGCCGTCAAGCTCAGCGCAAAACTCCTGCACCTGGAAAAGGGCGCTTTCAGCGGATGTACGACCCTCAAGGAGATCGAGATTCCCTCCGGTGCCCTCGACATCGGCGACAACGCTTTCAGCGGATGCTCCAATCTGCAAAAAGCCGTCATCCCCGCCTCCGTAACCTCCATCGGTTCCAAGGCGTTCGCCGGCTGTGACGATTTGGTCATCACCTGCCCCGCCAACTCTGCGGCGGAAAAATACGCCATTGCCAACCAGATCGAGATCTACGGCAGAAGCAGCGAGACCACATACAAGGACGACAGCAGCAAGCTGTAATTGCCGCCCCTTACCAATACCCAGACCCCGATCGCCGTCAGCGGAAAAGCTCCGCAGACGGCGATTTTTTTGCAGATTTTGTCGGCACGCTCCTGCGGGATTTTCCGACACAGGAGCGCATGGAGCATCTGTCCTCCGTCCATGGGGCGCAGGGGCAGAAGGTTAAACAGCGCCAGCGCAAAATTGATTCCCGCCGCCATGCGCAGATGCGAGAACAGCAGAATCATTCCCAGCAGCAGATTGCACACAGGACCCGCCAATGCCACCAAAAACTCCTGACCGTAGGACAGTGTCAGGGATCCCTGCTGCTCAATGCGCATCCCGAAGGCACCA
>JAQXLO010000243.1 GCA_029012165.1 Oscillospiraceae bacterium
GGCATGAGCGGCGGCGTAGACAGCTCCGTTGCGGCGATGCTTCTGCGAGATCAGGGATATGAGGTGATCGGTGTCACACTTTTGCTGACGCCGGATGGCGATCTGTCCGGGGCACAGGATGCACAACGTGTGGCGAAGAAACTGGACATCGAACACCGCATCGTAGATCTGCGGTCGGATTTTCAGGCGCAGGTGATCGATTACTTTGCCAATGAGTATTTGCAGGGCGCAACGCCAAATCCTTGTGTTCGGTGCAACAGAGAGATTAAGTTCGGAAAAATGCTGGAGTTTGCCCGTTCCTTGGGTGCTGAACAAGTTGCGACAGGGCACTACGCACGTGTGGAGTACAGGGACGGTCGGCATTTGCTTATGCGTTCCGATTCCGCCAAGGATCAAAGCTATTTTTTGTGTATGCTGCGGCAGGATCAACTTGCAGCTGCCGTGTTTCCAATTTGCGGCATGGAAAAGACGGATCTTCGTGCTTTGGCACAGGAAAAGGATTTGCCGGTTGCCCAAAAAAAGGACAGTCAGGATGTTTGCTTCATCCCGGACAACGATTATGTTTCCTTTATTTGCCGCACAAAAAATATCGAACCGGCTCCCGGGGATTTTGTGGACAACGACGGCCATGTGCTTGGACAGCACAAGGGGATCCTCTGCTATACCGTGGGGCAGCGCAAGGGATTGGGCGCTTTCGGCAAGCCCATGTTTGTGACAGGTATAGACCCGCTGCACGGCAGAATTATCCTCGGCGAAAACGGACAGCAATATGCAGACGGCTTGACTGCATCCGACTTAAACTGGATCGCCTTTGAAAACCCGCCGGAAAAGTTGGAATGTACTGTGAAGATTCGCTTTCGTGCAGAGCCTGCTCACGCATCTGTCAAAATTTGCGACGGACGTGCTAAGGTTTTTTTTGACATACCTCAGCGTTCGGTTACGCCGGGACAGACGATTGCATTTTATGACGGCAACACGGTGCTCGGCGGCGGACGCATTGATGCAGCGATAAAAGGAGATTTTACATGACGAGAAAACTATATTACGAGGACAGTCATCTGTACAAATTTGATGCAACGGTACTTTCCTGCGAGCCGGCGGGAGAGCGCTTTGCGGTCGTTTTGGATCAAACCGCATTTTTTCCCGAGGGCGGCGGACAGTCCGCAGACACAGGAATTCTGGCAGACGCACATGTTTTGGATGTGCAGGAAAAGGACAAGAAAATATTACACTACACAGACAAGCCTGTTCCTGTCGGACAGAGAGTTACCGGTACATTAGATGCCGCTGAACGCTTTCGCAAGATGCAGAACCATTCCGGCGAGCATATCGTTTCCGGCATTGCGCACAGCCTTTTCGGCTGTGACAATGTGGGTTTTCATCTTGGAGACGGGGATGTGACGGTTGACTACAATACGGTTTTGTCCCGGGAGGATTTAAACCGTATTGAGGAATTATCCAACAAAGCCGTGGCAGACAACTTAGATATCCGTACAGAATTCCCCGATGCGGACAAGCTTTCCTCCTTAAACTACCGCTCCAAGCTGGAACTGACGCAGGACGTGCGCATCGTCACCATCGGAGACATCGACTGCTGCGCCTGCTGTGCACCGCACGTTGTCAAAACAGGGGAAATCGGATGCATCAAGCTTTTGGACTTTGAACATTACAAGGGCGGAGTGCGCATCCATCTTCTCTGTGGGTCGGATGCCATGCAGGATTACCGCACGAAATATGAAAACATTCAACGTATTTCTGCACTGCTTTGCGTCCCGCAGACGCACACTGCCGATGCGGTGGAACAGATGCAGGAACGCTTGAAGAATAAAGAATATGAACTGAATGTATTGCGCAGTCGTCTTGCGGAAAGTGCACTGAAAAGTGCAGACAGTTTCGCAAACACCCTCTGCTTCTTTGCAGACGCACAGTGCGACATGGACAGTTTGCGCCATGCGGTCAATGCCGGATTGAACGAAAAAGAGATCTGTGCCGGATTTCTGCCTGCGGAAAACGGTTTTCGATACTGCATCGGCGCCAGGAATACGGATCTGCGCAAGGCGTCCAAAGAAATAAATACTGCGCTTCAGGGCAGAGGCGGCGGACAGCCTGCTATGATTCAGGGGACAGCCGCCGCTGACCGGGAGAGCATTCTTACGTTTTTTCAACATTGGGATGCAAAATAAAAAGTCTGTGCCAAAAAAAGCACAGACGGAAGAATAGTCTATTATTTAGTCAGCAGATCGACTGCAGCGGCGATCTCCGGCATGGGCACGGATTCCACATCGCCGTGATCGACCATGCCCGATACGGCGGGACGGATCGGCAGCTTCGCCAAAACCGGGACACCAAGATCCTCTGCAACTTTTTCGATGTTGCTCTCGCCAAAAACAGAAAGCTTTTTTCCGCAGTCGGGACACTCCAGATAACTCATATTTTCCACGATGCCGAGCACGGGTATATCCATCATTTTGGCCATGTTATATGCTTTCTTAACGATCATGGTCACAAGATCCTGCGGCGTGGTGACGATCACGATGCCGTCCACAGGAAGATTTTGGAAAACCGTCAGCGGCACATCGCCTGTTCCGGGCGGCATATCAACAAACATATAGTCCACATCGTCCCAAGCAACCTCCTGCCAGAACTGCTGGATAACGCCGGAGATTACGGGACCACGCCAAACAACGGGCTGATCCTCCTTTTCCAACAGAAGATTGACGGACATGACCTTGATGCCTGTCTGGGTAACAGACGGGAGCAATCCTCGTTCATCGCCAACGGCATGACCGAACAAACCGAAAGAACGGGGGATAGACGGCCCTGTAACATCTGCGTCCAAGACGGCGGTTTCAAAGCCTCTTGCACGGGTTTCAGCTGCCAACAGAGATGTGACCAGCGATTTGCCGACGCCGCCTTTGCCGCTGACAACGCCGATGACTTTCTTTACATTGCTGAAGCCGCCCTGGGGCAGACGCATATCCTGCTTTTCACACTTGGAAGAGCAGCTTGAACAATTACCGGAACACCCGGACATAAAAATCAGAACCTTTCTATATTATTCTTATTAGTCTCAGCCTTGCCAAAGACCGACTTTTTTCTGCACCTTGCGCAGTGTTTTTTGCGTAACATAGAGCGCTTTTTCAGCGCCTTTTTTGGCACAGTCGCTAATGCAGGCTTTATCTGCAATCACATGGTTATAGTTTTCCTGAAGCGGACGCAGTTCTTCGATTACCGCTTCGGCAACGGCCATTTTGAAATCGCCGTAGCCCTTGCCCGCAAAATCGCTTTCGATCTGCGCATAATCCAGTCCGGTGCAGCAGGAGTAAATGGTCATCAAATTGTTGATGCCGTCTTTGCCTTCCGCATAGCGCACACAGGCTTCGGAATCCGTAACAGCACTCTTGAATTTTTTGACGATCACATCCGGGGAATCCAGCACGGAAACAGAGGCTTTGGGGTTGGGATCGGACTTGGACATCTTCGCAGTCGGATCCTGCAAAGACATGACCTTGGCCCCCTTGGTGCCGATAAACGGTTCCGGCACGGTGAACGTTTGACCGTAAATGCCGTTGAAGCGCTCGGCAATGTTGCGTGCAAGCTCCAGATGCTGCTTTTGATCCACGCCCACAGGAACATAATTGGACTGGTAAATTAGGATATCCGCCGCCATCAGCACGGGATAGTCAAAAAGTCCCACAGTAACATTATCTGCGTGCTTGCGGGATTTATCCTTAAACTGTGTCATTCGAGAGGCTTCGCCGAACTGCGTGTAGCAATTCAACAGCCAGGAAAGCTCCGAATGCGTGTGCACATGACTTTGGACGAACACGATATTTTTTTCGGCGTCCAAGTCTAACGCTAAAAGAAGTGCAAGCATTTCCTGTGTCTGCTTGCGCAGCATAGACGGTTCAACGCGAATGGTCAGGGCGTGCAGATCCGCAACGCCGAAAATACAATCATAATCTCTGGCCATCTTTTTCCAGTTTTTCAGTGCGCCCAGATAATTTCCCAGCGTCGGCACTGAGGTCGGCTGGATCAGGCTCAGGACACGCTGCTTGGGTTCCTGTACGTTTTGTTCCATGAAAATGATACGACCTTTCCTTTTTTTACATTTAATACAGCCGAATTATTATAACATATTAAAATTGAATTGTAAATTAGATTTTTTTGTGGTATGATAGTATCGAATAACGGAGGGAGCAGTTGTGAATTATTCAGCAGTCATTTTTGATTTTGACGGAACAGTGGCCGACACCGGCGAGGGCGTGTTCGCCAGTGTCGAGTACGCTATGCAAACCTTAAAAAAGGCACCGCTTACAACGGATGTTTTGAAACAGTTTATCGGTCCGCCGCTTTTGTTCAGTTTTCGGGAATACGCCGGTTTAAATGATGCACAAGCTGAACAAGCAGTGGAGTTCTACCGCCAAAGCTATGAGTCCGGCAATCTTTTCAGGCTGCGCTTTTATGACGGTATTCCAGAGCTTTTGCAAAAACTGCGTGCACACGGTATTCGTACAGGTCTTGCCAGTGCGAAGCCGGATGTTTTCATTCAGCGCATTCTGCGCCACTACAAAATCGACGAACTGTTTGACTGTGCCAGAGGCATTTCTCTGGAGGATTACTGCACCGACAAAACGGATGTGATTCAAGCTGTACTGAAACGCCTCGGTGTTCAAAACCGACAGTCGGTTTTGATGGTCGGGGATACGTTGTTTGATATTGAGGGCGCAAAAAGCGTCGGCACACAAAGCGCAGGCGTTTTATACGGCTACGGGAAAGCAGAGGAGATCCTCCACTCCGGCGCTGACCACATTGTTCACGATGTTTCGGAATTGGATTCCGTCATTTTTAACCCATAAAAGATGTAAAGTAAATTTCTTTATTTGTGTAAAGCGAATCTCTTTACTATGTAAAGTTTTTTACTTTCCAAATAGGAGAGGAGAGTTTATGAAAATAGGATGTTCTCTTCCGGCCAAAACCTTTATGCCGGAGTACAAAGAACAGCAAACCGCCTACGACCCGCTGGAAAGTCTGCTGTATGGCTATGAAACCGCCATGCGGATCGGGTATGACTACATCGAGGCGGCAGTCGGCGTGATTCATGATCTGACCGAGGAACAGCTGCAGCTGCTCGCCCGGAAGGTGAAAAGCGGCTCTTTCCGTTTGCAGTACTGCAACTGCTTTGTGCCGCCGGAGATCCCGCTCTGCACAGCACCCATGGAACAGATCGAAGCTTTTGTGCACAGCACCATGTGTAAGCTGGATATGCTGGACGTGCGGACGGTCATTTTCGGCAGCGGCGCAGCACGGCGCTTTCCCGACGGGATGACAAAGGAAGCGGCTTATGAACGAATCTGCGCTTTTTTGAAGCTGTGCAATGCGGTCGGCTCGGACTACGGCATCACAACTGCCGTGGAACCACTCAACAGCACGGAAACCAACATCATCAATTCCGCCGCCGAGGGGGCAGAATGGATCCGAAAGCTCGATCTTCCCTATGTGCGTCTTTTGCCCGATATGTTTCATATGGCTATGGAAAACGAGGATCCGCACGTTTTGACGGAGAATGAGGACATTATTGTCCATCTGCACGCATCCGAGGCGCCCGGCCGTGTTTTCCCGGGAAAATTCGGCGGCGCTTATCTCAAAAAATGCGGAGAAGTTCTCCGAGCTTCTCACTGGACAAAAAATATCACGGTAGAATGTGTCTTTTCCGATTTTGAGTCGGAAGCCGTTCAAGCGTTGAAATTTATGAAGGAGGCATTTTAATGGCTTTTAAAGTTGTACAAAACGGCAGTACTTTTGACATTTATGACGGGGACAGACTGTTCACCTCCTGCGTGTACGGTACGGAGTATGTTCGCCCCTTTATGGGACCTGTCTATGCGACAAACGGTGAAAGCTTTACCCGTTTTGCGCCGCATCACGAAGAGCATCCGCATCAGCGTTCCGTATTTGTCGGAATCGGCGATGTCAACGGCGTGGACTTCTGGAACGAGGTCGGCGAAAATAAAGGCAAGATGGTTCTGGACAGCGTGCTCCATGTACAGGACGGCGAAACGGCAGAGGTTACGGCGAAATTTGTCTGGAAAAGCATCGAGACGGACGAGCCGTATATGGACGAAGTGCGCACCCTTGTTTTTGAAAAGAAAGAGGATTGCATTGCCGTCCATGTGAAGCTCGCTTTCACAGCTGCATACGAGGATGTCACCCTCGGCAAAACCAAGGAGGCGGGGCCGCTTGGCATCCGTGTGGCAGATGCACTGCGTGTGGACAGAGGCGGACGCTTTGAGAATTCCGAGGGCGGCGTAAACGAAGAGGAATGCTGGAGCAAAGAGGCAAAGTGGTGCAATTATGAGGGAATGCTGGGAGATAAGAAGGTCGGTATCGCTTACTATGACCGCAAATCCAACAGGCATTATCCCACTGCGTGGCATATTCGCAATTACGGCTTGATGGCCGCCAACAATTTCTATTTCAAGTCGGAAGAACATATCCCCATGGGGGAAACGCTGGAATATGATTTCCTGCTTTGCTTCTGGGAAGATGCGTTTGATGCACAAAAATATGCGGACTGATCTTTCTTGAATGAATCTCCCGAACCTTGGCAATACTGCTTGTATCAGGGTTCGGGAGGTTTTGTTTTTGCAGTATAATAAAGTGGAGATCTGCGGGGTCAATACCGCAAAGCTCAAGGTTTTGAAAGAGTCGGAAAAAATGGAACTGCTCCAACGTGTGCGCAACGGAGACAATGCGGCCAGAGACGCCTTGATACAGGGAAATCTCCGCCTTGTTTTATCGGTCGTCCAG
This sequence comes from Oscillospiraceae bacterium, assembly GCA_029012165.1. Classification (GTDB taxonomy): domain Bacteria; phylum Bacillota; class Clostridia; order Oscillospirales; family Acutalibacteraceae; genus UBA1425. The sequence continues at coordinate 6,811 of JAQXLO010000243.1, forward strand.
CGCTTTACAAATCGTGGGGAGAACCCGGACGATCTGTTTCAGGTCGGCTGTATCGGGCTAATCAAAGCCATTGACAATTTTGACATTTCGCAGAATGTTCGTTTCAGCACCTATGCAGTACCGATGATCATAGGGGAATGCAGGCGATATTTGCGAGACAACAATTCCGTACGGGTGAGCCGCTCCATGCGGGACACGGCCTATCACGCCATGCAGGTCAAGGAAAAGCTGCTGATCAAATTCGGCAGAGAGCCGACGATAGAGGAGATCGCCAAAGAGATGGGACGCAAAAAGACGGATGTGGTTTTGGCGTTGGAGGCGATCGTTGAACCGGTCTCCCTGTATGAGCCGGTCTACTCCGACGGAGGCGATACGATCTATGTCATGGATCAGGTGGGCGACAAGGTAACGGACGAGAGCTGGCTGGAGGAGATTCAGCTCAAGCAGGCGATCCGTGAACTGCCGGAACGGGAAAAGAATATACTCTATATGCGTTTTTTGCTCGGCAAAACACAGATGGAGGTTGCCGCAGAGATCGGTATCTCCCAAGCACAGGTCTCCCGGCTGGAAAAAAGTGCGATCAAACAGATAAAAAGTCACTGAAAACTGTTTACTTTTTTTCGAGAAAATGCTATTATATTGTATGATAAAATGCGTAAAATGCGAAGTTTTGCATTTTGCGAAAGCTTATTACAGATTGGAGTTTTGTAAATGAAAGTTCTCACCTTCAAAACCATCGAAGAGATCGGCGCCGCCGCCGGTAAAATGTTCGTTGATGTTGTGAAAGCCAACGACAAGGCTGTCCTTGGTCTTGCCACAGGTGCAACGCCTGTACCCACCTATGACTATATGGCGCAGGCCTGCCGCAAGGGAGAGGTCAGCTTTAAAAATGTGACTACCTTTAATCTGGACGAATACTGCGATCTGCCCAAGGAACACAAGAACAGCTACTACACCTTTATGTTTGAAAATCTTTTCTCCAAGATCGACGTTGACCCCGCCAATGTCAACTTCCTCAATGGCAATGCGCCCGACGCACAGGCGGAAAGCGACCGCTATGCTGAGGCGATCGAAGCCGCAGGCGGGATCGACATCCAGTTCCTCGGCATCGGCAGAAACGGTCACATTGCGTTTAACGAGCCTGCCGACAAGTTTACCAACAATGCGTTTAAAGTACACCTGACCCAGAGCACGATCGAGGCGAACTCCATTTATTTTGATGATATCCCCATGCCGCACTACGCCATGACCATGGGCATCGGCTCTATTATGCGTGCAAAGAAAATCGTCCTCGTCGCCACAGGCAAAGCCAAGGCAGAGGCTGTTCGCACCATGCTCAGCGGCGATATCGACCCGCACTGTCCGGCCTCCATTCTCCAAGCGCATCCTGACTGTACCGTGATTCTGGACGAGGATGCGGCAAGTCTGCTTTAAACCATGCAGATTCAGATCAACCCCACATTGCTGTGGGGGGCTGTATTCAGCATCCCTGCGGTGATCGTGGACAGGCATATGACGCTGGCAAGCCCGGAACAGCTCCAAACGCTGCTCTGGGTGCTTTGTCATGCCGCAGAACAGCCGGATGAACACGCCGTCAGCAAGGCACTGCACTTTTCGCCGGAAAATGTAAAGGAGTATCTGCTCTACTGGCAGGACAAAGGGATTCTTCAGCTGGACGGTATCTGTGCTCCGGCGTCTGCGCCAAAAGAACAGATACCCGATGTACCGGCAAAGCCTGTTCCCAAGCAGCTGCCGGATCTCCCGGAACTCAAACCCACAGCGGCACAGATTCTGGCCCGCACGAAAGAGATGCCGGAGCTGGATTATTTGTTTGCCCAAGCACAGAAAAAATTCGGACGCACCATCGGCTACGACGGTCAATGTACGCTTTTGATGATGCATGATCAGTACGGTCTGCCGGTGGAAGTGATCCTGATGATTATCGAGTATTGCGCAGAAATCCGCAAAACCTCCAACGCCTATATTGCCGCCATGGGCAAAAGTTGGGCGCAGGAGGAGATCGACACCATCGAAAAAGCGGAGGAAAAGATCGCCGTTTTGCACAAATGCGGCAGTATCTGGAAAGAGTTTTCTTCTATGGCAGGCATCACTGCACCGAATCCCACCGCCGTGCAGTCCGAATATCTGCGCAGCTGGAGCTACGAGCTGGGCTTTACTATCGACATGATCTTCCTTGCGTACGAGGAAATGGCCAATCACTGCACAAAACTTAGTTTCGCCTACATGAACAAGGTACTGCGCAACTGGCAAGCCAAAGGATTGCGCACACCGCAAGACGTTGCCGAGGACAACCGCCGCTTCAAGGAGAAGAAACAGCGTGAGGATACGCAGCCGCCGGCTTCCTATGACATCAATGAAATGGAGCGGCGTCTGCTTTACGGTCCGATCGAATACAAGAAAAAGAAAGATGGAGAGGGTACATAAATGGGATACAGCGCAGAGATCTACAAAAAAGCCGCTCTGACACTGGAGCAGCGTCGTACCCGTGCAGAAACCACCGCCAAACAGCACAAGGAGGAGGCGGAGCGCAGGATTCCGCAGCTGCGTATGCTGGACGCTGAGATCGCGCAGGCCGGATTGGACGCCGTCAAGGCCATCGGGATGAAGGAGAACGCCGACGCTTTCCTACAGGCGCTGTCCCAAAAAAGTCTGCAAGCGCAGGAAAAACGCCGCACATTGCTGCGCCAAGCGGGTCTGCCGGAGGACTATCTGACGGTAAAGTATGTGTGCCCCAAATGTTCCGATACGGGCTATCATGGGGGATTCCGCTGTTCGTGCTATGACAAGCTTCTGCAAAACCTTGCCTACAGCCAGCTGTGCAGTGATTTCCCTGTGGAAAAATGTACGTTCTCTTCGTTCAATCTTTCCCTGTATTCCAAGCGAACCGACACCGCAACCGGCGTCGTCCCTTACACACGGATGCAGGACATTTTTCGCTACTGCAAGCAGTACGCCGACGAGTTTGACAGACAGTCTCCGTCTCTGTTCCTATATGGAGAAACGGGACTGGGCAAGACCCATCTGTCCTTGGCCATCGCCGGGGAGGTCGTGCGCAAGGGATTCGGCGTGATCTACGGCTCTGCGCAAAACCTTTTGGATCGCATGGAAAAGGAGCGGTTCAAGGGAGAGGAAGACGGCGCCACGGATGCCATTTTAAGCTGTGATCTGCTGATCCTCGACGATCTGGGCGCAGAGTTCACCACACAGTTTACCGTCTCTGCCGTATACAACATCATCAATACCCGCCTGCAAAAGGGACTGCCGGTTATCATCAGCACAAACCTTCCCATTAAAGAACTGGAAAAAAGATACACACGGCGAATCACCTCCCGCATATTCGGAAGCTACGAAACGCTGGCTTTCTGCGGTGCGGACATTCGCCAGCTGCTCAGATAAGGTAACGATATGGACATTATTCAAACTTTAACTTCGGAGTTTTCCCTGCAAAAGTGGCAGGTGGAAAACACCATTAAGCTTTTGGATGAGGGCAATACGATCCCTTTCATCGCACGGTACCGCAAGGAAGCCCATGGTACACTGAACGATCAGGTGCTGCGTGCACTTTCGGAGCGGCTGGAATATCTGCGCAATTTGGACAAGCGCCGGGAAGAAGTTTCGGCTACCATTATTGCGCTGGAAAAGATGACGCCGGAATTGGAAGCTGCGCTGTCCAAAGCTTCCACCTTGGCCGAGATCGAAGATCTCTACCGCCCCTACAGACCCAAACGGCGCACCCGTGCATCTGTTGCCAAGGAAAAGGGACTGGAACCGCTTGCGGATGTCATTTTCGCACAGGCGGCAGATTCCGCTGATCCTATGACTTTAGCCGAAGCTTACATAGACCCGGAAAAGGGCGTGGAGACGGCGGAGGATGCTCTGCACGGCGCCATGGATATCATCGCTGAAAACATTTCCGACGATGCCAACATCCGCCGCAGACTGCGCAATCTTTTTTCTCTCGTCGGTGTGGTACAGACAAAGGCGGTGGATCCGGAAAAAGACAGCGTTTATCAAATGTACTACGATTATTCCGAGCCGGTCAACCGAATTGCCGACCACAGAATTTTGGCCATAGACAGGGGAGAGAAGGAGGGCTTTTTGAAGGTCAGCGTACAGCTCGACCCGGTCAAAGCCTCCAATGTCCTCACCTCCGTTACGCTTAAAGACGGTGGTTCTGCCTGTACGGAAATCGTGCGTGAAGCCGGTCAAGATGCGTACAGCCGTCTGATCTGTCCCTCTGTGGAACGGGAGACCAGAAGCAATATGACGGCCAAGGCGGCGAGCGCTTCCATTCGTGTCTTTTCCATGAATCTGCACGAACTGCTTCTCCAGCCGCCTGTCAAGGGCAAAAACGCCATCGGACTGGATCCCGGCTACCGAACGGGATGCAAGGTCGCTGTGGTGGATGCAACGGGAAAAGTATTAGATACCAACGTTATCTACGTGACGCATTCCGATGCACAGCGGGACAGCGCAAAAGTACTGCTGAAAAAGCTGATTGTACGGTACGACGTGCAGATCATTGCCATCGGCAACGGTACCGCCTCCAAGGAAACGGAGATCTTTACCGCAGAACTGCTCAAAGAGATACCCGGAAACAAAACGGCATACATGGTCGTCAGTGAAGCCGGCGCCTCTGTGTACTCTGTGTCCAAGCTGGCTGCCGAGGAGTTTCCGCAGTACGATGTATCGCTGCGCAGTGCGGTTTCTATCGCAAGACGGCTGCAGGATCCGCTGGCGGAACTTGTCAAGATCGACCCGAAAGCCATCGGTGTCGGTCAGTATCAGCATGATATGCCGCAGAAGGAACTGGAAACGGCCTTGGACGGTGTGGTGGAGGACTGCGTGAATGCAGTCGGTGTTGACCTGAACACGGCGTCCGCCTCTCTGCTGTCCCGTGTCTCTGGCATCCATGCGGCTGTGGCAAAAAATATTGTTGCCTATCGGGAGGAAAACGGCGCCTTTACAGGTCGGGCACAGCTGAAAAAAGTACCCAAGTTGGGCGAGAAAGCCTACACGCAGTGCGCCGGTTTTTTGCGCATCCCGGAAAGCCGCAATGTTTTGGACAACACCGGGGTGCACCCTGAAAGCTATAAGCTGACCGAAGCTTTGCTTGATATGTGTTCTCTTGCCCTCAAGGATGTGAAAAACGGCAAGGCGGAAGGACTGGAAAAGGCCATAGATGCCCTTGGCGGGATGGAACGTGTGGCACAAACACTGCACACCGGCGTTCCCACTCTGAGCGATATCGTCAAGGAATTGCTTCGTCCCGGACGTGATCCCCGTGACGAACTGCCGCCGCCGCTTTTGCGCACAGACGTTATGGACATGAAGGATCTCGTTCCCGGCATGGAGTTGAAAGGCACCGTCCGCAATGTCATAGACTTCGGCGCTTTTGTGGACATCGGCGTGCACCAAGACGGCCTTGTCCATATTTCACAGCTTTCCGGCAAACGGGTCAAGCACCCGTCGGAAGTGCTGAAGGTCGGTGAAGTAATTACCGTATGGGTACTATCCGTCGATGTGCATAAAAAGCGCATTGCCTTGACAATGCGCAAACCCGAGAATGCATACAGGGAGGACAACCATGCTGAAAACTCGATGGTTTGACCGGGTGGACAAAACCTGCCCGCTGCCCGAATATCCAAGACCGCAGCTTGTCCGTTCCGAGTGGCTCTGCTTAAACGGCGCTTGGCAATACACCATAACAGATCAAAATGCGACCCTGCCGAAAGCCTTCGATGGCGTGATCACCGTACCCTTTGCCATCGAGTCGGCACTCAGCGGCGTTTGCCGCAAACTGCAGCCGAACGAGATCCTTTGGTACCAAAGAGATATTGCATTGCCGCCCTCCTTTGACGGCAAACGCTGCATCCTGCATTTCGGTGCCGTGGATTGGCAGTGTACGGTTTATGTCAACGGAACAAAGGTTTGCGCCCACACAGGCGGCTACTGTCCATTTTCCGCCGATATTACGGATGTTTTGCACGAGGGCGTGAATCGTATCGCCCTACGTGTATACGACCCCACAGATGCCGGCTGGCAAAATCGAGGAAAGCAATCTCTGCAATCCCACGGGTTCTGGTACACCGGCACCTCCGGCATTTGGCAAACGGTATGGATGGAGCCGGTCAATACCTGTTATGTACAAAAGCTGCGAATTGTTCCGGATATCGACAATTCTTTAATACATTTGACGACGGATCTCTCCGAAGAAGCGGCACTGCACGCCGTGATCCGGGCAGGGGAGTCCGTTCTGTTTGACGGTGACATAGAGCCGAACGCCCATATCCCGCTGCCCGACCCCCATTTGTGGTCGCCGGAGGATCCGTTTTTGTACGATCTGACCGTAACCGCTTCACAAAATGGAAAGGTCACCGACACGGTAACCAGCTACTTCGGAATGCGAAAATTCAGTGTCGGAAATGACGGCGGAATCACAAGGCTTTTCTTGAATAATAAGCCCTATTTTCAGCGTGGTTTGCTGGATCAGGGCTATTACTGCGACGGCGGATTGACACCGCCGTGTGATGAAGCCATGATCTATGACATTCAAAAGATGAAAGATCTTGGCTTCAATATGCTGCGCAAGCATATTAAAGTCGATCTTCCCCGGTGGTACTACCACTGCGACCGTCTGGGTATGCTCGTTTGGCAGGATATGGTCAGCGGCGGGCAATATATCGGCAACTTCTATGCGGGCGTAGTGCCGAATATGCTCGGCGCCTTTCCGAGATTGACGCCCTTTTCCCTGAAAGATAACCGCTACAAACGCTTCAGCCGGGAAAAGCCGGAGTGGCGTGCCGATTTTGAACGGGAGCTGCACGAGATGATAGACACCCTTTTCAACTGTGTGAGCATCTACTGCTGGGTACCGTTCAACGAAGGCTGGGGGCAGTTTGACGCCAAGCGCATTGCATCGGACGTGAAGGCGCATGATCCCGGCAGACTTGTGGATCATGCCAGCGGCTGGTATGACCAGGGCGCAGGCGATATTCAAAGTATGCACAAGTATATTTTGCCCATCCCCAAAATCAAGCCCGATCGCCGTGCATTTGTCATCAGCGAGTTTGGCGGCTACAGTATGATCGCAGACGGTCATGTCTGGAACAAAAAGAAAAGCTTCGGCTATATGATGTTCCGCACCAAAGATACATTGACAAGGGCATATCGCAGACTGATGGAAAAGCAGATCATGCCCCTGATCCCCAAATATCTCAGCGCATTTATTTATACGCAGGTCACCGATGTGGAATTCGAGGTCAACGGCATTTTGACCTACGACCGGGAAATCGTCAAAATCGACGAGGACACGATCAAGAAACTCAATCAACGAATGCAATATTGAAAGGAGCCAAAAGATATGGCAGTATTTAAACCCTTCCGTGCAATCCGTCCCGTGCCTGAGCACGCCGCAGAGGTTGCTGCGCTTCCCTACGATGTGATGAACAGCGATGAGGCACGAGAGATGGTCAAGGGAAACCCCTACTCATTTCTTCATGTGGACAAGGCGGAAATCGACCTTCCCAAAGATATCGGTCTCTATGATGATGCTGTCTATGCCAAGGCGAAAGAAAACATGGAAAAGCTGATCTCTGACGGAATCTGTGTGCAGGATAGCGAGGCGTGTTTTTATATTTACCGCCAGACGATGAACGGACGCAGCCAGACCGGTCTTGTCGGCTGCGCATCCATCGACGACTATATGCACAACATCATTAAAAAGCATGAGCTGACCCGTGCGGACAAGGAAGCTGACCGCATCCGCCATGTGGACACTTGCGATGCAAATACGGGACCCATTTTCCTGTGCTACCGGGAAAATGACCGTATCGCTTCCTTAATTGAAGCGTGGAAGGCCGAACATACGCCGGTGTATGATTTTGTCAGCGGCAATGTGGGCAACACCGTTTGGGTGGTGGATGATGCGGCTGTTTGCGAAAAGATCACCGCTCTGTTCGCCGATGTGCGCAGCTTCTATATCGCCGATGGGCACCATCGCTGCGCTTCCGCCGTTAAGGTCGGACAAAAGCGCCGTGCCGAAAAGCCGGACTACACCGGCGAAGAGGAGTTTAACTTCTTCCTTGCCGTACTTTTTCCGCAGAATGAATTGGAAATCATGGACTACAACCGTGTGATGAAAGATCTGGGCGGACACACCGCAGAGGAATTTATGGCGCTGGTTTCGGAAAAATTCACAGTTGAGAAAGCACCTGTCTCTCCGTACAAGCCGGAATTGAAACACACTTTTGGTATGCTTCTGCAGGATCAATGGTATGTACTGACCGCAAAGGACGGTACCTTTGACGCATCCAATCCCGTTGCACAGCTGGATGTCTCGATTTTGCAAAAGAATTTGATCGCACCGATCCTCGGCATTGAGGATCCCAGAA
>JAQXLO010000244.1 GCA_029012165.1 Oscillospiraceae bacterium
GTGCTTCGCACCGGGGAACCCCCGGCGAGGGTTCCCCACGCCCAAACAGTCCACCGGACTGTTTTGGCTCCCCTCCTGCGCTTTCTCGGGTGGTAGGATTTCGCCGACTGCGGTCGGCGACCAAAGGCGCCGCCTTTGGAATCCGCAAGCCTTTAAAAAGGCTTGACCGAAACTTTTGATCCCACAAAAATCCGTGATGAACCTCTTTTCTTTTGCGGCGAGACGGCTTATTGCAAGGCGGTCAGCGCCGTTTGATACGCTTTCAGTGCGTTCAATCCCGCCGTGCTGTCCGCACGGACGGTGACCATGGTGTTGATAAAGGAGCTGTCGTAGAAGTTTTGCAGTGTGGCGGAATTTTGGATGGCTTTTTTCACCGCTGTCAGCTTGTCCGCCAGCGCCTTTGTCCGTGCATCCGCATTGCACAAAGCGGCGGCTTCCTCCACCGTGTCCACGGCCTGCGCCAGATGTTCCACCGCAGAAGCTGCCAGTGTTTTGCGTTCGTCTCCCGAGGCACCGATGGCATTGTCCGCCTCGTCATGCGCCTGCTGCAAGAGTGTTTGCAGTGTATCGCCGTAGGCTTGCAGGGCAGTCAGATCCAGAGGCGGCTGGGTCGTTTCCGTCTGTGTGACGGCAGCGGTGGTGGTGCGGGTGGCGTCCTCCGACGAAGCCTGCGTCAGCGTTTTGCCGCAGACGGTGCAGACGCCGTTTTGGAACTGATGTCCCTTTGCTTTTTCCGTATAGCTGCAAACAGAGCAGACCGCATCCTGCGTACAGCTTCCCTTGCTCATTTTATGTCCGGGCGCCGCCTCCTGCCGCTTACATCGGGTACAGGTGCGTCCCTCCGTACAGGAGCCGCCCGTCCACGTGTGTCCCAATGCACTGCCCTGCTTGCGCATACAGCCGGTGCAAATGGAGGGCGTCACGCAAGTCGCCGCCTTGAAACTGTGCGCCAGTGCGGAACCGCTCTTTGCGCCGCAGACGGCACAGCTGCTGGGCGCCGCACAGGTGGCTTTCGTAAAAAGATGGGAACCGAAATCACCCTGTTCTGCGCCGCAGACCGTACAGGTCGCCTTGCGGATACAGGTGGCGCGCATCCAGTCGTGCGCACCCAGCTCCCCTGTTTCTGCGCCGCAGTAATAGCACGCCGCCTTTTTTTCGCAGGTCGCCTGACTGTACACATGCCCGTGCACGTCGCAGTCGTGCTGCCGAATCTCCTCGGCATTGAGAAGCTGCTGTGCATCCAGCACATATGACGTGGTGGACTGCGGCGGGTCGTCCTTGCCGCAGGCGCACAAACACAAAAATAAACCCAAAAGAAAAATGCAGGCAAACCGTTTTTTCATATTCTTACCCGCCTTCCGTATAAAGGAAAAAGGAACAGGAGAAAACATCCTGTTCCTTTTTGGTGACCCGGACGAGAATCGAACTCGTGTTACCGCCGTGAAAGGGCGGTGTCTTAACCGCTTGACCACCGGGCCGAAAAATGGTAGCGGCAGTTGGATTTGAACCAACGACACTCCGGGTATGAACCGAATGCTCTAGCCAACTGAGCTATGCCGCCACAGAAAAGCTTCACAAGAAGCTTGTTTATTATATCCGAATCGTTCGTTTTTGTCAATAGCTTTTTTCAAGATTTTTGAAATTTTTTCAGGCAATACCGCATAATGGAGTGTGCGGATTGCGAAATAAGATTCAAGCAAAGCGTGCGCCGCAATTGTGCGGTATTGCTTTCCTTTTATTTGACAGTCATTGCCGGGCATATCCGATCTGCCGCCGCTCAAAATAATCACGAGCCGTTGATCGGCTGCACGGAGGTTTTCATGCACCACTTTTTTCATCTGCGGCGTGCGGCGGTACTCGCTTGCGCGATGCTTCTCTCCGCGGCAGCAGCTTTTCCAACAGCCGCAGTGCAGCAAGCCGAAAAATCCGATGCCGCAGCAAACGACTCCCCGATGCTCGCCCTCACCTTTGACGACGGTCCGTCCGAAAAAAACACCGGCAGGATTCTGGACGTTCTCGAAGCGAACGGAGCGAAGGCAACCTTCTTTGTGATCGGCAGAAATATTGCACCGTGTGCGGACGTGCTGGTTCGTGCAAGGAAAATGGGATGCGAGATCGGGAACCACACCTACGACCACAAAAAACTGTCGGATCTGTCCGGCGAAGGCATCGCACGACAGCTGGAAAAAACGGATGAAGCCATTGAAGGCATTCTCGGCATTCGTCCGTCCCTTGTCCGTGCGCCCTGCGGAAGATGCAGCGCTTACGTTGCCTCCTGCCTGGATCGTCCGATCATTCTGTGGTCCATAGACACCCGGGATTGGGAATATGCCTGCAGCAGAAGAGGCGGCACACCGCAAAACCGGGACAAGATCGTCCGCAGCGTTCTGGAACACGCACGGGATGGCGATATAATCCTCATGCATGATATTTATTCCTTAACGGCGGACTGCGTTTCCCAAATCGTCCCGAAGCTTTGCGAAATGGGCTTTCGGCTGGTCACCGTCAGCGAGATGATGGAAAGCCGGCGCATTGAACTGCAAGGCGGCACCATCTACCACAACGGGCGGTGATCAAAGCATATAGTCCTTAAATCCATTCAAAAGCCGGATGGATGCGGTGATGTCCAGATACAGACCCTCCGGTTTGTAGTCCTCGGCATACACTTCGCCGTCCTGCCGCAATCTTGCCGCCTCGGCACCCATGGAATAGGGCAGCAATAAACGGACACGCATCCGTGTGGGCGGAAGCTCCTTGTCGATGAGAAGCAGCAAGTCTTCCAGCCCCTGCCCTGTTTTTGCCGATATACATACGCTCTTGCCGATGGCGGGCAGTGCGTCGGGAAACGGCGCCACATCGCACTTGTTCATCACGGAAATGACCGGGGTATCCGCACAGTGCAGCTCCTGCAGCAGAGAGCGGGTCACTTCCAAATGCTCGGCGCACTCCGGGTCGGAGGCATCGCATACATTCAAAATCAGGTCGGCAAACGCCGCCTCCTCCAACGTGGAGAGGAACGCCTGCACCAGATTGTGGGGCAGTCGGCGGATCAGACCCACGGTATCCACCAGCAGTACTTCCCGTCCGCCGGGCAGACGCAGCTGTCTTGCGGTGGGGTCAAGGGTCACAAACAGTTTATTTTCCGCCAGCACACCGGCGTCCGTCAGCGCATTCATCAGCGTACTTTTGCCGGCATTGGTATAGCCGACGATGGCGACCGAGATCACCTCGTCCTTTTTGCGCCGTTCTCTTTGCAGGGCACGGCGCTTTTTCAGCGTTTCCAGATCCGCTTCAAGGCTCTGAATGCGGCGGCGGATGTGGCGGCGGTCGCTCTCCAATTTGCTTTCGCCCGGTCCACGGGTGCCGATGCCGCCGCCCAAGCGGGACATTGCCGTACCCTTGCCGCCAAGCCTTGGGAGCATATACTTCAGCTGTGCAATTTCCACTTGCAGTTTGCCCTCGCCGCTTCTGGCGTGCAGGGCGAAGATGTCCAAAATCAGCGTGGTGCGGTCGATCACTCGCACATCCGTCTCCCGCTCGATGTTTCTCTGCTGGGACGGGGTCAGCTCACCGTCGATGATGAGCAGGTCAATTTGGCAGTCGGCGCAGTAGATGCGCAGATCTTCCAGCCTGCCCTTGCCGATATAGGTGGCGCTGTCCGGGCTTTGCCGCTTCTGTGAAAGAATGGCAACCACCTCGGCGCCGGAGGTTTCCGCCAGCTGCTGCAGCTCCCGAAAAGAGCTGTCGGCATCGTACGCCCCCGTATCCACGCCCACCAGCACCGCCCTCTCGGGGTGCGCCTCGTTCACAAGATATTCCATACATTAAAATCCTTCGGGATTGGCGGACTGCCAGCGCCAGGAATCGGCGCACATTTCGTCCACGCCGTACTGCGCCGTCCAGTGAAGCTCCCGCTCTGCCTTGGACGCATCGGCGTAGCAAACGGCGATGTCGCCGTCCCGGCGGGGGGCGATCTTGTAGGGAATGTGCACACCGGACGCCTTTTCAAAGGCATGGACAAGCTCCAGCACGCTCACGCCCTTGCCGGTGCCGAGATTGTAGATAAACACGCCGCTGTCCTTCTGCGCCTTTTCCACCGCCTTGACATGACCCACCGCCAAATCCACCACGTGGATATAGTCCCGCACACCGGTGCCGTCCGGTGTATCGTAGTCGTCGCCGAACACGTTCAGGTACGGCAGCTTGCCCACTGCGACCTGCGCAATGTAGGGCATGAGGTTGTTGGGGATGCCACGGGGATTTTCGCCGATGCGACCGCTCTTGTGTGCACCGATGGGGTTGAAATAGCGCAGGAGAATCACGCTCCAGTCGGGATTCGCCTTTTGCACATCGGTCAAGATCTGCTCGATAAACAGCTTGGTGGTGCCGTAGGGGTTGGTGGTGCCGCCCACCTTTTGATCCTCCCGGAAGGGCACGGGGTTTTCCGAGCCGTACACCGTGGCGGAGGAGCTGAACACGATCTTTTTACAGCCGTGCTTTTTCATCGCCTGCAAAAGCTTTACCGTGCCGCCGATGTTGTTGTCGTAGTACTCGATGGGCTTGCGGCAGCTTTCGCCCACCGCCTTCAGCCCTGCGAAATGGATGACCGCATCAATGGTATTTTCGCAGAAGATCTCGTCATACGCCGCTTCGTCACGGATATCCTTTTCGTACAGCTTTACCTTTTTGCCCGCCAGTTCCTCGATGCGGCGGACAGACTCCGCACTGCTGTTGCACAAATTGTCCTGAATAACCACTTCATACCCTGCATTCAGCAGTTCAATGCAGGTATGCGATCCGATATATCCGGCGCCGCCGGTCACTAAAATTGCCATAATTTCCTCCCGTTATGCATTCTCTTCCTGCCAGCCCTTGCAGACATCCACCCAGCCGACTGCGTTGGAATACTGCTCCAGCTCCGCACAGCGAAGACCGATGGCGCTGTTGCTGCTGCCGCAGGCAGGATAGACCGTTTCAAACCGGCGCAGCGACACGTCCAGATACACCAAAACGGTGTCGTTGACCGCAAAGGGGCACACGCCGCCCACCGCATGACCGACCATCTGTGCCGTCTCGTCCGGGGAGAGCATCTTCGCCTTCATGCCGAAGGCGTCCTTAAACTTGCGGTTGTCGATCTTGCCGTCACCGGCCGCCACGACCATCAGGCATCCGCCGTCCTTGCCCTGAAACGCCATGCTCTTGGCAATGTGCGCCTGCTCGCATCCCAGCGCTTCAGCCGCCAAAGCCACCGTCGCACTGGACACGTCAAATTCCTGTATTCTGTCCTCCATGCCCAAGGCACGGAAGTATTCCCTAACTTTCTCGATCGCCATATTTTCTCCTCAAAGTGCAATGTAGCTGCGGATGTACACGCTCAGCAGCTTATTGTAGTCCGCCACATGGAACAGGGAACCGTCCTTGGCTTGAAATACGGTGATATCCTCCGCTTCGCTGTCCGCCTTGCCGCAGTCCCGGGTGAAGGCGACCTTGGCTTCCCCTGTTTCCACATCCACGGCAAGAACCTCCTTGATCTTGGAGTCTTTTCGGTCAGCGGACAGAAACAGCACGCCCTGATAAAATTCGCCGCCCTGAATGCGATCCAGTTCGGAAAGACCGGTAATGTCGATCTCGCGCACGTGCGCCATGGTGGCGTCGATCTTGAACTCGTGCAGGGTCTGGGCATGATCCCACGCACAGCAGTACAGAAGCCCCGTCTGGGGATTGACCGCTACCCACGCAACACTGCCGTCCGGGAACCATGTTCTCGGCAGCTCGAAGCTGGTCTCATACTCCAAAGAGTCCGCATTGAACACCGCAATGCAGGGCAGAGCCTTGTTGTCCGTGGATTCCATGCCTGCGTACAGCTTGCCGTCGTAGTAGCTGATGCCGCCGATATGGTCGTAGCCCTTCTTGATGAGATCCCAGTCCACCGGGAACACCTTTTTCTTGACCTGCTTCATGGTGTCGATCTCGTACTTCGCCAGCGCCGTGTACTTGGCAAAGCTGATGGCGCCGGAGGTGTAGTAGTATTTGCCGTCATTCGTCAGACCCTGTCCTGCATAGCTTGCGTCCAAAAGGGTCAAAATATCCTCGTGTACCAAAAGACTGGTGTCCGTGCTGCCCGCAGCGGGATCGACGGCGACGGTCAGGAAAAGCACCAGCGCCATAAACATACTCGGTGTCTTTTTCAAGAAATCGCCGACCTTGGACAAAACGGGCTTGATCTTTTTCAACAGGTCGCCCCAATCCACCTTGCCCAGCAGATCCTTGAGCTTGCCGAACAGCTCGCCGAAATCAATGTTTTTCAGAAAATCCATTCTATTGTCCTCCTGTTTATTCTACTTCCGCAGAAGCAATTTCCGCATTTTGTTTCGTACCTTGCCCGATCCACATATCTTCCCACTTCTGCCCGGCAATGCGCTCGCACGTCTTTTTCTGCTCGTCCGTCAGCTCGACACACCCCTTTTCCTTGCGCTCGGCGATGGCGGCACGGATCATCTCGTGATCCGCTTTGGTCATGGTAAAGCCCCGCAAAAACAGCAGGGACGCCACAACGCAGAGAATCGGGATCACCGCCACGCAGATGCGCACACCGGCAACGGCTGCATCACTTTGGGGGTAGAAGGTGTTGTGCGCCGCTTCGTAGACCTTGACGGAATCGCCCGTGACCAGCCCGAACAGCTGCAAGATCGCACCCACAAACGCCGCCATCACGCCGCTGACACTCTTTTTGATGAGCGTGCTGAAGGTGGAGATCACGCCCTCCCGGCGGCGGCCGGTGATCATCTCGTCCACATCGGTCGTGTCCGGAAAGATGTTGTTCGTCACAAAGCCGATGCCGGAAAAGCCGATGGGATACAGCACCATGCTCAGGAACATCAGCCCCGTCCACAAAGCGGACATCACCGGGTTGTCACTCGAGCGGGCGATCAGCCCGATGGCAAGACCGGCAATCATCAGGGGCGTAGTGATGGTGCCGCAGCGTTTCTTGCCGAACTTCATGGTGATGGCGTAGTTAAACGGAAACGCCGACGCCTCCGCCACACCGGCAACGGTCTCGAAGAGGTTGTACATACTGTTTTTATGCACGACATATTTGATGAAGTAGTACTTGGTATTGCGGTAAAAGCCCGTTGCCATCATGTAAAACAGGCTGATGGCAAAATACTGGCGAAAGGCACGGTTGCGGAACACCTGACGGTATTCGTTGAGAATATACCGTCCGTCAAAGGGCGGGTTCTGCATTTGCAAAGAGCTTTTCTCCCGAACGCTCGCAAAGGTGATGAATGCGGACAGCGCATAGAACACCGCCAGAACAATGCCCACGACAACGAACTTGCCTCTCGAATCGGACGAGAGCGAGTCCATGTTGGAAAAGCCGAAGATGCAGGCGACCCGCAAAAACGACGGCACCATGCCCGCCGAATTCATCAGGTAGCCGACGGAATTGTACTGCGTGCGCAAAGCATACTCCGGCGCCAGCTCGGGAAGCATGGCCGTATGGGGAACGATCATGATCGTGTA
>JAQXLO010000245.1 GCA_029012165.1 Oscillospiraceae bacterium
TGCCGGAGATGATGGATCTGACAGCGGAAAATCTACAGGATTACTTCGGCATTGAGGCAGGAGAAATCACCGATTTTGCCGCCTGCATCAACGCCAACGGCTATGAAAAAGAGGAGATCGTCCTTCTGCGTGCCTCGGATGCCGCTTCGGCAGAGAGCTTGGTGCAAAAGCTGAACCTCTCTTTGGAAAACGCCGCCGCCGAAATGCAGAACTATCTGCCCGAGCAGTATGCGCTGGTCAAGCAAAGCGCTGTCCGCACAGATGGGCTGACCGTTTCCCTGTGCATCTCCGAAAATGTCCAACAGATCGAAGCCATTTTGGACAAATACTTCAAGTAATCTATCTTCTTCCTCTCCGTGCTGTGTTGCGGAGAGGATTTTTTATTTTCTCTGTATTCCAATTTATTACAAAAAAGTTAATTTTTGTAATTTATAATAGGACGGCAAGGAGGTGATTACATGGCAATTTGTTTAAAACTGCATTCCGACATCTACACCGATGCCCATGGCAAGACCTACACCGGCTACGGATTAACGGCTTGGCGCAACGAAACCGAACCGCTGTTTTCCTGGGAAAACATTTCCGCCGACAAAACAGAGATTCTGGAACTGA
The DNA here is from genome assembly GCA_029012165.1 of Oscillospiraceae bacterium. Lineage (GTDB taxonomy): Bacteria > Bacillota > Clostridia > Oscillospirales > Acutalibacteraceae > UBA1425. The sequence goes on from JAQXLO010000245.1 coordinate 613, forward strand.
TCGGACTGTTGGAGAACGAAACGGTCGGTGCCGAAAAGTTTGCGCTTATGCTCGATGAATTACATTTTGGGGTTTGACTTGCGGTGGAATTTTTTGTATACTGTCATTCGAGGTGATTCCCGATGAAAGACAGTGAACTTTTATATTATACCCGCCCCTCCCGGCGATGGACCGATGCCCTGCCCCTTGGCAACGGAAGCCTCGGCGCCATGGTATTCGGCACCACGGATGCGGAAAAATTGTCTCTGAACCTGGACACACTTTGGTCAGGCTATCCGCACTACGAGGAAAACCCCAAGGCCAAAGCCGCTTTTGAGACGGTGCGCAAGCAGGTTTTCACAGACGGTCAAATCCCAGCCGTCACAGAACGTTTGATTGCCGATATGCAGGGCTACGACAGCGAAAGCTATCTGCCTTTGGGTGATCTTATCCTGCGTGACCCTGTCTGCGGTCCTGCCGATGTGTGTGCATACAGCCGCACCCTCGACCTTTCCACTGCGGTACAGAGTGTAAAATACCGGCGGGACGGTGCAGACTACAGCGAAGAGTGGTTCATTTCCCACAGCCGCCATGTGCTGGTCGGACGTATTCGCTGTGCGGAACCTATTGATTTGCAAGTCATGCTGCAATGTATGCTGGATCACCACGCCTATACACAGCAGGACTGTCTGATTCTGGACGGGCAGGCACCCGGCGGGATGCAGCAGTACCGAACCGCTTTCCTCCCACAGAGCGACGACCCTGCCAAACAGGGGATGTTTTTCCGCACGGCCGTCAAGGTGAAAGCGGACGGCAAAGTCCACTATGAGGGCTGTGTGATCTCTTTGGAGGACTGCACCGACACGGTGATCGTTCTGGCGGCGGAGGATTCCTTCAACGGATTTGACAAGCATCCCGTTTTGCAGGGCAAACCCTACAAGGAAGTTGTTTTACAGCGCATCGACGAAGCGCTGGCTGTGCCCTATGATGCCCTTTTGCAGGAGCATATCGCCGAGCATCAGGCGATCTATAAGCGTGTGTGTCTCGATATTGGTTCCGCCGGCATGGAAAATGTACCGACCAACGAGCGGTTGAATGCATTCGGCACAGGCGTCAATGACCCGGGTCTGTATACCCTGCTGTTCAACTACGGCCGTTATCTCGCCATCAGCGCATCCCGTCCCGGCTCTCAAGCCATGAACCTGCAGGGAATCTGGAACCACCGTCTGCGTGCGCCTTGGGCGTCCAACTACACGGTGAATATCAACACGGAAATGAACTACTGGCCGGTGCTGATGTGCAATATGGCAGAGCTGAACGAACCGCTGGTACACATGATGCAGGATCTTTCCGTGGCAGGCAGACGTGTGGCGCAGGAGTACTACGGTGCAGAGGGCTTCACCTGCCACCACAACAGCGACATCTGGCGAATGTGTGTACCGACCACGGGCAACCCCAGCTGGTCCTTCTGGTACAACGGCGCCGGCTGGATGTCCCGCCACCTTTTCGAGCAGTACGAATACACCATGGACAAGGCTTTTCTGCGGAACACGGCTTTGCCGGTTCTGAAGGGCTGTGCAGAGTTTTATCTCTCCATTCTCACTGAGGCGCCCGACGGCAGTATCGTTTGTGCGCCGTCCACATCCCCGGAGAATATGTATGTCCTCGGCGATTCGGAATACGCCGTCTCACAAACAACGACCATGACCATGAGCATTTGCCGTGAAGTACTGCAAAATACAGCCAGTGCCTGTGAGATTCTCGGCGTAGAAGATGCTCTGCTGGGCAGAATTCGTGATGTTCTGCCTCGTCTGCTTCCCCTGCGCACAGGAAAAGACGGCAGACTGCTGGAATGGTACAGAGAGGAAACCGAGGAGGATATCCATCACCGCCATGTCTCCCACTTGTATGCCCTGCATCCCGCAAACCTGATCTCCGCAGAGAAAACGCCTGCGCTGGCGGATGCCTGCCGCAAAACGCTGGAAACCCGCGGCGACGACGGAACGGGCTGGAGCCTCGGATGGAAGATCAACTTCTGGGCAAGACTGCGTGACGGCAACCGTGCCCTTCGCCTGCTGAACACACAGCTTCGCTATGTGGACGAGGAAAACGCCCAGTACACCCGGGGCGGCGGCACCTATGCCAATCTTTTTGACGCCCATCCCCCTTTCCAGATCGACGGCAATTTCGGCGCAACCAGCGGCATTGCGGAAATGCTGCTGCAAAGTCTGGATGGCAAGGTTTACCTTCTTCCGGCACTGCCCGATGCATGGAGCCATGGCAGTGTGACCGGGCTGCGTGCCAAGGGCGGACTGACCGTTTCCATCTATTGGGACAACGGTACGCTCCGCAAAGCCGAGATTTCCGGTGACAATGACTGCGTGACCCTGCGCTGTGCCGATCGGGAGATCACAATTCCCGTACACGGCACCGTCATTTTGAACGAAAAATTAGAAGTGATCTGAAAACTGCCCCTCTTTTCTGTGAATTTTTTCGACAATCATATTGAAAAATTGGTTCTTCACGGATTCGTGTGTAAAACACGACGAGAAGAAGGTAAAGAGATAAATCTAACCAGCAGGAAGAAAAAGTTGTCATCTCTGTAGCCGTAGCCGATGCGTTTGGCAACCTTGATTTTGTTGTTGAAGCCTTCTAACTTTCCGGTACTGATTGGGAACTGAGCATGAGCAATCAGACCGGGAAGTCTTTTTTCTTTGAGTTCGGCAAATTTTATAAGAGCAGGAATACCGCTTGACTTTGCCGCCTGAAACCAAGCAGTCCACCTTTCTTCGGCGACAGTTCGGTCGGTTAATCTGAATAGGTCACACATTTCTTCTTTCATAGCGTAACATACTGCAAGATCGTGGTGGTCTTGCAGTATTTCTTCAAGACATTGACTTCTTGCTTCGGACAGATTATCCCTGTTCATAAGCAAAGTCCATCTTGATTTTTTCAGTTTGCTGTATTCCTGCTTTTCGGATTTTGCTTGTTTCTGTAATTCTTTCTTTGTTGTCTTGTCGGTTTCATCACTGATTTGAGAAAGAATTTCTTGCGATGTTTTACTGTGTTTCCGGGCTTCTTCCAGTCTCACAACACCGAGAACTTCTTTTCCATATTGTGCCTGCATATGATAACGGTCATATACAATTTCAGCTTGTGGAATATACTTTTCCACAAGCTTATGGTAGGATGCATTCATGTCCATTGCCACGGCAATGACTTTTGATAAGGTGTCGGGCTTGATTTCTTCAAAGAACTTTGAGAAGTCAGAAAGTGTTCTGCCTTTTCCGACCCACAGCACATCGCCTGTTTCAAGATCCATAACACAGGTAGCATAACGATGCCCTTTATGTATTGCAAATTCATCAACAGCAAGAAACTTTGGCTTGTAGCAGGATGCTTCAAGTTCGACCTTGCGTTCGTCTATCTTCTCTTTCATATATTTCGTTTGAATTTTTCGTATGGTGTCCCAGTGTATTCCTGTCATTTCCTGAATTGCTCGTATTGAAACCTTGTGCTTCAAAAATCCTTTTATCTGATTAGCGGCTCTTTCGGTTATTCTTGTTCCGGGATACACAAACGGTATATCTTCTGTAAATGTTTTACCGCATTTTTTACACTTATATCTATGTCCGTAGAACTGAAGCCGGTGCATAACGCCCGGCCATACGGGAACATCACTTAAATAGGTATCGTATGTTTCATGCATATACACATCGTCACCGCAGAACGGACAATGCACATCTCTTGTCTTGACCTGACTTTCAAAAAACAATACGCTGCTTTTTTCATCGGGGCTTATTCCTAAATGTGTCGTTTTGTACCCTTGACAACTTAATTCAACTTTGATATCATCAAAACAGAGCATAGATTGTTCCTCCTAATTGTTTCTCGCAACTACAATTTTGGAACTTTCTATGCTCTTTTTCAATACCTTTTTTCATTTTTTACACACAAATCCGTGATGAGGCGAAAAATTTGTCGTATTGTGGTATTATTTCACAGATGGAGGGGTATTCTATGCAAATATACAAGGAACTGGATTTCAAACCCATCGAATACATTGCACAGGCGACACTGGAAAACGGCGTGAACATACTAATTCGTGAGGACGGCTCTGCCGACGGAAGCGATGGAAAGACCTACTACAACGTTTCTCAGGAAACCGGCGACACCGTGGAGACCGTCGGCTGGACCAAGGATACCGATGCGGCGATCCTGCTGTAACAAAAAAGCCGTCCTCTCGATGGTCGTTTACCGTGTGGAGAGGATACGGTTTGTATTGTGTGAATACAGCACGGTAGATGAGGTTTTATGCGTTTTATTTGGTAAACCGCAGAATCAAAGCCAAAACAATTTCATAAAAAGTTGACGACGGAATGAAATACATCCATCCGTCGTCTTTTTATGTCGCATTATTGGAGTGAAGCCTCAATCACCCGCTTCAGTTCCGGCACACCCGTACCCTTGAGTGCGGAAAACGGGATAACCGCCTGCGGTGCATAGGGTGCCAGCTCCGCTTGGATTTCCTCCATGCGTTTGGCAGTTTCCGTTTTATTCAGCTTGTCCGCTTTGGTCATCACCACCGCAAAGGGAATGTGGTGATATGTCAAAAAATCGAGCATATCCCGGTCGTCCGCCGTGATGGGGTGGCGCATATCCGTCAGCTGTACCACCAGACGAATGTCTCGCCCGGAGCCAAAATAATGTTCCATCAGCGATCCCCAGCGTGCCTTTTCGTCCCGGGAAACCTTGGCGTATCCGTAGCCCGGCAGATCCACAAAACGCACCCCGGCTCCCTTGAAAAAATTGATGGTCGCTGTTTTTCCGGGAACGGAACTGACCCTTGCCAGATTTTTGCGGTTGAGCAGTTTATTGAGCAAAGAGGACTTGCCCACATTGCTGCGCCCCGCAAAGGCGATCTCCGGCATTTCGGACGCTTTCAGCTGTGCGGAAACGCCGAAGGAGGTTTCAAACGTAAAGGATTCGTATTTCATGCATTGCCTCGCTGATTGTGTATATTGCGGTGGGTATTTTTAACCGCAGCCGCCGGGAGCACCGGTCTTTCCGCCTTGGGGGTCGCCTGACTGCACAGTGCCGTTTCCAACACCGTCTGCACCGATGCCGCCGGGACAAAGGTGATGTTTTGGCGCACGGCATCGTCGATTTCAGCAAGATCCGCCGTATTCCCCTGCGGGATCACCACGGTTGTGATTCCCGCACGGTACGCCGCCATGGTCTTTTCCCGCAGTCCACCGATGGGCAACACTCTGCCGTTCAGCGTAACCTCCCCTGTCATGGCGACCTTTCCGCAGACCGGCACGCCAGACAGTGCGGAAACCAGCGCAGTTGTGATGGTTACACCGGCTGAGGGACCGTCCTTTGGCACTGCTCCCTCGGGCACATGGATATGTATATCTTTCGTTTTATAAAAATCGGGCGCAACGCCGTATTTTTGCGCATGGGCACGCACAAAGCTGATCGCCGCTTTCGCAGACTCCTTCATCACATCACCCAAGGAGCCGGTCAGTTCCAGCTTGCCGCTGCCCTCCAGCACCGCCGCTTCCACCTGAAGCATTTCTCCGCCGACCGCCGTCCACGCAAGACCGTTCACCAAGCCCACGGCGTCCGTCAGGGACAGGTCATCCTCCTTGTATTTGGCGGGACCGAGCATTGTCTGCAAATCCTTGACCTGTACCGTCACCTTTTCCGTATCTTGGGCGATCTGCACCGCCGCCTTGCGGCAAAGGGAGGCGATCTCCCGTTCGAGGGTACGCACACCCGCCTCCTTGGTGTAGCCGTCGATGAGCGCATGGATGGCATCGTCCCGAATGCGCAACTGCTTGGCCGTCAGCCCGTGACGTTCGATCTGGCGGGAAATCAGGTGCTTTTTGGCAATATGGTATTTTTCCTCATGGGTGTAGCTCGGCAGCTCGATGATCTCCATTCTATCCAGAAGAGGCTGTGGAATGGCAGAACGGTCGTTGGCCGTGGTGATGAAAAAGACCTTGCTCAAATCAAAGGGAATCTCCACGTAGTGGTCACGGAAGGCAAAGTTCTGTTCCGCATCCAGCACCTCCAAAAGCGCAGAGGAGGGATCACCCTTGTAATCGCTGCCCAGTTTATCCACTTCGTCCAGCAGCATCAGCGGATTGTTGGAGCCGGCCGTCTGCATGGCGGATAAAATTCTGCCCGGCATGGAGCCGATATAGGTTTTGCGGTGCCCTCGAATCTCCGCCTCGTCATGGATGCCGCCCAGGGAAATGCGCACATAATTGCGTCCCATGGCTTTGGCAACAGAACGAGCAATCGAGGTCTTGCCCACGCCGGGAGGACCGACGAGGCAGAGAATCTGTCCCTTGATCTCCGGGGACAGCTTGCGTACGGCCAGCGTTTCCAGTATGCGTTCCTTGACCTTGTCCATGCCGTAATGGTCACTGTCCAATACACGGCGTGCCGCTTTGATGTCCAGCTTGTCCTTTGTCTGGATATTCCACGGCAGGGCAAGCACCGTTTCCAGATAGGTGCGGCTTACGGCGCTTTCCGGAGAGGACGGAGACATCCGATCCATGCGGTCACATTCACGCAGCAGCTTTTTTTCCGCATCCTCCGAGAAGCCGACGGCACGGATCTGCTCACGAAACTGCTGCGTCTCCTCCTCGGCAGTGACACCGTCGCCCAGCTCCGCAGAGATGACCTTCATCTGCTCACGCAGGAAATACTCCCGCTGGTTTTTGTCGATCTGCTCCTGCACCTTGTCGCCGATATCGTCCTCAATGCGCAGAATGCGGCATTCCTTTTCCAAAACGGCACAAAGCTTTTCCAGACGACGGACAGGGTTCAGCTCCTCGAGCAGGAGCTGCTTGTCCGTGTATTCCAGCATAATGTTGCCGATAATATAGTCGGACAGCTTGGAGGCATCCTTCTCCGCCAGAACCGTGAGCATCATATCCACGGGAAGATCCGGCACGGCGTCCGCATAGTTTTCAAAGCGGGCACGCACCTGCCGCAGCAGCGCTTCGCATCGAATGCGGCTGTCCTTGCGGCTCAGGGACATGGGACACGGTGCGATCTCCGCCTGCAAAAAGGGTTTCTTTTGCAGACCGTTCACGATCCGTCCCCGTTTCAATCCTTCGATCACCACACGGATGCCGTCCTCCCCCGGCAGCTTCAGGATCTGACGCACGGCAGCCGTGACGCCAATTTCAAAAACATCCGAAAAATCCGGGTCATCGGTGTCGATTTCTCTTTGTGCCACAAGGAAAATGGTCTGGCTGCCGTTCATCGCCGCACGGAAAGCGGCAATGGATTTGGAGCGGCCGACATCAAAATGCATCTGCGCACCGGGAAAAACGACCAGTCCTCGCAGGGCAACGACGGGATAAATTGTAGTTGATGTTTCCATATCTTTCTTTTAAAAAAAGAGACGTATACAAGATGCGTCTCTTTTTTCTCTCCTTTTACGAAGCAGTGTTTTTGGAGCGGGGCTTCTTGGCGGACATCTGCTTCTTTTCCGCCACCCGTTTTTTCAGCGGATTGCGCTCGATGATCGGATCGGCGCCCTCCAAAACGCACGCCGCCGTGATCTGCACCAGCTCGACAGTCTCGTCGGACGGCACGGTATACATGATCGGCAGAAGCACGGATTCCATAATGGAACGCAGACCACGTGCGCCGGTCTTTTTCTCCAGCGTCTTGTCTGCAATGGCCTCCAGCGCCGCCTGGTCGAAGTCCAGGTCAATGTCATCCAGCGCAAACAACGCCTTGTACTGCTTGATGATGGCATTTTTCGGCTCGGACAAAATGCGGATCAGCGCATCTCTATCCAGCTCGGAAAGGGTGGTCACCACGGGAAGGCGACCGACCAGCTCGGGAATCAGTCCGAAACGAACGATGTCCTGCTGTGTGATCTGCGGCAAAAGCTCCTCGACGCTCAGCTGCTTCTTTTCACGGATCTGCGCACCGAATCCCAGTGCGGAACCGCCGATGCGCTTTTCAATAATTTTTTCAATGCCGTCAAAGGCACCGCCGCAAATAAAGAGAATGTTGGACGTGTCGATCTGAATGAACTCCTGCTGCGGATGCTTGCGTCCGCCCTGGGGCGGCACATTGGCAACGGTGCCCTCCACGATCTTCAACAGCGCCTGCTGCACACCCTCGCCGCTGACGTCACGGGTGATGGATGCATTTTCGGATTTACGGGAAATCTTGTCGATCTCATCCACATAGATAATCCCCCGCTCCGCCTTTTCGATGTCGAAATCTGCCGCCTGAATCAGGCGCAGCAAAATATTCTCCACATCCTCGCCCACATAGCCGGCTTCGGTAACGGTCGTGGCGTCCGCAATGGCAAAGGGAACGTCCAAAATTTTCGCCAGCGTCTGCGCAAGCATTGTTTTGCCCACGCCTGTGGGACCGAGAAGCAAAATGTTGCTTTTCTGAATCTCCACTTCACTGTCGGCGGCGGCCGTGATACGTTTATAGTGGTTGTATACCGCCACGCTCAGGGCGATTTTGGCGGCATCCTGTCCGATAACGTATTCGTCCAGGTGCGCTTTGATCTGCGCAGGCTTTGGCAGATCCGCCAATTCTTCACGGATCGCCGACTCTTTGCGGCTGCCGATCTGCTCGTCTTCCTCGATAATGGCTTCGCAAAGCTCCACGCATTCGTTGCAGATATACACGCCGGGACCGGCAATCAGTTTTTCGACCTGTCCCTGCTGTTTGTGACAGAACGAGCAGCAAATCTTTTTTTCGTAGCGTTCGTCGTCTCTGGGCATTCTGGTTTCTCCTTAATATGCCGAAATTATCTCTTATAAAGCACCTTGTCCACAAGACCGTAGTCTCTCGCCTCTTCTGCGGAAAGGTAATTGTCTCGCTCGGTGTCCCGGGCAATCTCCTCGATGCTCTTGCCGGTGTTTTGGGCAAGGATGCGGTTCAGTTTGTCTCTCGTGCGCAGGATGTGATCGGCAACAATCTTGATCTCCGTTGCCTGACCCTGTGCACCGCCGAGGGGCTGGTGGATCATGATCTCGCTGTTGGGCAGCGCAATGCGCTTGCCCTTTGCGCCGGAAGAGAGCAGGAATGCGCCCATGGACGCTGCCATGCCCATGCAAATGGTGGAAACATCGCACTTGACGTACTGCATCGTATCATAGATCGCCATGCCTGCGGTCACGGAGCCGCCGGGACTGTTGATATACAGGCTGATATCCTTCTCGGGATCCTGACCCTCCAAAAACAGAAGCTGCGCCACAACAAGGCTGGCCGTTGCATCGTTCACTTCATCGGAAAGAACGATGATGCGGTCACTGAGCAATCTGGAGAAAATGTCGTAAGAGCGTTCTCCTCTATTGGTTTGTTCAATTACATAAGGTACAAGTGCCATGAAAATACCTCCCTAAAAAAGAATTCTAAAGTCGGATGAAGCCATCCCGCTCCGAAGAACGGGACAGCCGCATACGTTCGTGATAGTATAGTCTGTATTGGAAATTTTTATTCAGCGTCAGCAGCCGCTTCCTCGGTCTTTTCCTCGTGTGCGTGCTCGCAGATCACCGCATTATCCTTGATGACCTGAATCGCCTTTTCACACAGGATATCGTTGCGCAAAGAGCTTTCCGCAAAGAAGCCCTTGACCGTGTCCAAAGCTACACCGTACATATCGGCAAGCTTCTGATACTCCGCCTCAACATCCTCGTCCGTAACGGTGATTGCTTCCGTCTGGGCAATCTTTTCGAGAGCCAGACGAACCTTGACCTGCTGCTCCGCCTGAGAGCGCATATCGGACTCGAAGCGTTCCTTTTCCACGCCCATATAGGTCAGGTACATATCGAGGTCGATACCCTGCTGACCGATACGGCGAGCAAAATTCTCTTTGTTTTCTTCGGTTTTCTGCACGAACATACACTCGGGAATCTCGCCCTCGACCTGCTCTGCAAGACCGACCAGCAGTTCCTGCTCGAAGTCCGCATCCGCATGACCCTGCTTATCCTTGAGCATATCGGCTTCGATGCTCTTCTTCAAATCATCCAGCGTTTCGGCATCCTCGCTGACATCCTTGGCAAACTCATCGTCCAGCTCAGGCAGAATCTTTTCCTTGATGCCGTTGATCTTGCACTGGAACACAGCTGCCTTGCCGCAAAGCTCCTCGGCGTGATACGTCTCGGGGAAAGTCACGTTGACGTCGAACGCCTCGCCGACGCTGTGACCGACAACCTGCTCTTCAAAACCGGGAATGAAGGAGCCGGAACCGAGCACCAGATCATAAGTGCCCTTGCCGCCGTCGAAAGGAACGCCGTCCACGGAGCCGTCATAGTCGATGTTGGCGGTGTCGCCCAACTTGGCGGGACGATCCTCCACGTCGGAAATGGTTGCATTTCTGTCACGCATACGCTCGATTTCCGCATCCACTTCTTCGGCGGTGACCGCAAC
>JAQXLO010000246.1 GCA_029012165.1 Oscillospiraceae bacterium
TGCAAGAGATATTATAAACGTCTCTGAAAAATATCCAAATCAAAAAATTGAGCTTCCTTCTGATTATTTTTCGGACGAAAAGATTCCTGGAACGAATAAGACTTTTAAGCAAATGTATGAAGAAAAACACGGTTTGGGCTCTTTCGATAAGAAGTTCAAAAACAGCGGGTATTCTGTTAAGCAGAGTCAAAACATCGCTAAATTCGGGAATATCGACTCGCTGAAAGCGGATATCCGCACAGGACGCGTCGCTGCTCGCGGTTCCTTGCTCATCTCCGGTGCTATCACATTCGGCATGGCAAAAATATCCGGTGCGGAAACCTCCGACGCCGCAAAGCAGGCATTAAAAGCCGGTATTCGGTCCTACGGCATGACGCTCATTACGACGACTGTCACTGCACAACTCCTCAAAACCGAAACAATCAGACATTTTGTCCAAAGCGAAGATATGATTTTCAAATTTGCAAATCAGAAAGGCGTAAAGAACGTCCTTTCTAAAGCAACACATGGGGAAATCAATGTCAATAGTGCTACCCCACTCCATGGCCCAAGCAATATTATTAAATCCGCAATGGTCAGTTCGGCAGTTACGACGTTAATTCTCTCTGTTCCGGATATTCTCAACGTTATTCAAAACCGCGAGTCCGGTCGGCAAATGGCTGTCAATGTCGCCACGACCGCCAGCAGTGTTGCTGCCGGCAGTGTCGGCTACTACCTCGGCGCCGCCTGCGGCTCCGTCGTACCCGTCGTTGGTACATTCATTGGTGGCATGATCGGTGCCTCTATTGCAAGTTCCCTCGCCAGCAATGCAACACGTGGCATCCTGACGGAAATGCTCGGCGACGACAGCAAGGAAATGCTCGAGATTTTCAACAGCGAACTCGCCAAAATTGCGCAGGATTATCTGCTTGCTGAGGACGAGATCAATTATGTTGTGGATACTCTTCAAAGCAACGGCGCACTATCGCCCAAAAGAATGCAGGATATCTTTGCCGCCGAAGACCGTCCCAAGTTCTGCCAAAAACTGATTACACCCACAGTAGAGGAGGTGTGCGAACTGCGTAACTTCATCGTAACTCCTCCCGAGAATCAAATGGCAGACTATCTCGGGGAGATCATCGAAGCGGAGTTTACCGAAATCCCCGAAGAAAGCCCGGAAGATATTTCCGAGGAATCCGTAGAATAATAATTGAAAGGAAGTTTTACTCATGATCTATGTACTTATCATTGCCGCCATCATCATTTTCTTCGTCGTCAGAAGTGCCAAGAAGAAATCTCAGCCTGAGCTTCCACAAAACAAGGGCACGGCCGGACAAACTCCGACGCCGTCCATCCCGGAATTCGTCGAGCAAAAGGAAGAGAAAAAAGCTCCTGCTATTACTGCAAAACGTGCGGGATTCTGCGAAAATTGCGGCGCTCCCTACCAAGAAGGCACCTCCTTTTGCGAAGTATGCGGTTCTAAGCTTTAATCCGTATAACGCAGAAACCGTCGTATGGAATTACACCATACGACGGTTCTTCTTTTATCGCAGATCCCGATGGACGGGGCGGCGGTCATTGTCTGCGATGGCACGGTATGCGGCGGCGGTTTCCGCCAAAACACCGTAATCGCAAACGGGTTTGTAGACCTCTCCGGTCAGATTTTTGCCGATGCCCACTGCGGCACATCCGGCATCCAGAAAAGCACGCATATTCCACACGCTGATCCCGCCGTTGGCCATCAGGCGGATATTTCCCAGGGGCTTGCGCAGCTGGTCGAGATATTCCGTGCCCACAAAGGACGCCGGAAAAAGCTTGACGATGTCTGCGCCCAGCTGATGCGCCGTCAAGATCTCCGTCGGCGTAAAGGCGCCGGGCACGGAAACCAGCCCCCGCTCCCCTGCTGCAGCGATGACCTGCGGCAACGTGCCGGGGGAGACGATGAACTGTGCGCCGGCATCGGATGCTGCCGAGACCTGCCCGACGCTGCTCACCGTGCCGGCACCCACGCAAAGGGCATCGCCGAAGTGCTCCGTGAGCATGGAGATCTGCGCCGCAATGTCCTGCTCGCTCTGTGCGCCACAGGGATCGAAGCAGATTTCGATGCAGTCGATGCCGCCCGATTGCAGTGCCTGTGCCATGGGAACCAGCCGTTCGCCCTTGACAGAGCGGATCACGGCGATGATTTTACAGCGTTCGATTCGGGAAAGGGTCTGTTCTTTCATACATCTTCCTCTGCCAAAAAGGCAAACAAGGTTTTCAGATAAATTTCCAGCGCCTCGTTGACGCTCATATAGATCTCGTGTCTGGAATTCGGGATGCGCACAAGCCGACCACCCTTGACCTTGGAGATGAATTCCACCTGCGGCTCCATCTCCACGGAGGCATCCTCCGCCGGCTGAAACAGCATGACCTTGGCGGTGATGCGTTCGCAGTTCTTGGGATCGAGCATTTTCGGGATGATGCGCAGGGACTGATCCACCCAGTTGTAGGAGGCACCGCAGGTCTGGTACTGGGTCGTATTTCTGCGCTTGTTGTAGTAGTAGTCAAAGCGTGCCTTGCTGGTGTCGTGGCTGGTCTCGTAGGTGGCGTCCGGGTTAAATCCCTTTTCAGTAAAGACCATCTGCTTGCCCTTGCCGACAAGCCGGAAGAAGGTGGTCATGGTTCTGGTGACCCAGTGGGGGAAACCCGCCGTCTGGGGAGAGATCATCGGTGCGCTCAATGCAGCCTTTTTGAACACATCGGGGAACTGCTGGATATACAGCGTGGCGATGGCACCGCCCATGGAGTGGGCATAGATGTACAGCGGCAGACCCTCGGAATGGGGTTTGACCACGTTTTCCACATAGGCGTTCAGGTCGCCCACATAGCCGGAGAAACGCTCCACGTGCGCCACGGCGTTGTCCTCCACCTCACGGTCGGAATAGCCGTGTCCACGGTGGTCGATGGCAAAAACATTGTAGCCCGCCTGCAGGAAATAGTAGTCCATCTCCCGGAACTTCTCGGCAGACTCCGTAAAGCCGTGGGAAACGACAATACTCGCCCGGGCATTGGGGCAAAGATAATATTCATAGTGGATCTTGCGTCCGCTCTCAAAGGTCATGTAGCCGTCCCGGCGCACGGAAGCGAGCGCAGGCTCGACGACCGTCGTCATGAGATCTGCATAGTTTTCTTCGTCCAGCGGTTTGATCTCGGTGATGCTTTTCGTTTCTACCATGATTTAGCCCTCCATTGTTGTTTTCATATCAAAGATCGGACGACCGAAGTCCTCCGTTCCGTATTCCTGAATCCACGCCTGTGTATCGCTCTGCAGCAGCCACTGCACGAAAGCCTCTGCGCCCTCTGCATTGACCGTTTCAAACATCTGCGCACTGACAGGCACGGCGCAATAGGTGTTTTGAAGCGCCGGAACATCCTGCATCAGAATCTGCAAATCGGTGTCCTCCCGCAAAAACGCCTCTCTGCTTGCCAAGGTATAGCCGCCCTTTTCCGCCGCCGTCTGCAAGGTGCCGGACATCCCCTGCCTTGCGGGTTTGTACCACGCACGGCCGTTGCCGATCACAACACCTGCGTCCGCCCACAGCCGCATCTCCGTGCGGTAGACGTCGCTGTCGTCATAGCGGGAGACAAAGACGGCGTCCGACTGGGCAATGCGCACCATCGCCTGGGCGACAGTTTCCGCCGAGCGCACATGCGCCGGATCCTGTGCGGGGCCCACAAGCACCAAAGAGTCCGAAAAAAGCGGGATCGCCCTATCCCCATAGCCGGCAGACACCAGCTGGGACACTGCCGTCCCCTGCTGTACGAGCAAAACGTCCGCCTTGCCGGACTGACCCACGGAAACGGCGGTACTGTTGCTGTTGGGCGAAAGCTCC
>JAQXLO010000247.1 GCA_029012165.1 Oscillospiraceae bacterium
TTGCTGTACAGACTGCCGTCCCGGGAGGCGGTGTACCACGGGTTCTGCGCCGAGATGCGCAGCTTCAGGTGAGCGCCCAGCGCCTGCGCCACGGGAACATCGGTGTCGCAAAACTTTTCGGAAAGCCATAGCTCTTCCAGATGGTCACAGCTGAAAAAAGCGCCTCGGCCGATGGCTTCCAGCGCATCATTCGTCTCGAATTCTTCCACCGCAGAGCCATAAAAGGCGTAATCGCCAATGGTGCGCACGCCCTTGCCCAGCTGCACCCTTTCCAGCGCCGAAAAGCTTTCAAAGGCATACGGCGCCACGCATGTCACGCCGTCCCCGATGACGAGGGCTTTTGCCCTGTCCACGCAGGCGGTATAGTAGGAGGGACGATTTTCTCTGCCGAAGCGGGCGTCCATATCGCCCTCGCCGTCGATGGTCAGGGTGGCGGTCTGTGCGTCGAACTGCCATATCAAATTGGCGCCGACCGTGCCGGAGAGTGCCCCGCTGTCGGACTGCGCCGAGAGAGTGTGCGACGTCTGCGGTGCCTCCGCCGGCTGTGTGCGGTGGTTATGCACGGTAAACAGCGTAAGCGCCGCAACAATGCCCACGGTCAATACCGCAGCCATGCCGACGCCGAATATCTCCGCTATCTTTTGCTTCATGTCTTTTCCTTTGCACTTTGGTAAAATACTTTCTGCGGGACAAAACTCTTATCGAAACCAAATAATATATGACAAAAAACAGAAAATCTTACAAAAATTTTTCAAAAAAAATCGCCTGCGGTCAAAACAGGCGATTTTTGGGTTTTCTTTCCTTTTATCCGTGACAGGAAGAGATACGGGTACTGCTTACCAGCTCCTCCTCCACATTGCCGCAGCGGGTACAGGTATAGACGTTATATATATTTTTGACGCACTTGGGCGACGTGGGATAGACGTTGTGGAAAAACTTTGTGGCCGTGCTCGTGGTGTTGCTGTGTCCAAACAGGTCACAGGTCACGTTTCTGGGCTGGGCAGTTTCCTCGCCGTTGAAATGGGCAAGGATGCGCTGCTGCACTTCTTCGGGGAGATCCTGCTGTATATAGATCGTGACCTCGTAGTCGCCGTCCGGCGGCACAAGATCCTCCACGGCGCTGGCGTGCAGCAGGGACATTTGCATCGCGGCAAACATAAAAACACAAACAAAACAGAAACTGACAATTTTTTTCATTCTTCAAGACTTCCTTTCATGTTGGTAATCATCCGGTACAGATCCGCATAGCTGTCCGCCGTGAGGACGTACTCGTTTCCTTTGTAGGTGAAGTTGCACTGCTTTTTCCCCGGATCGACGGTAAAATAGCACAAGTACTGCCCCACCTGTTCGATGCGCCGGCAGGAATGCCTGTACACGTCATCCACGCCCTTGTTCCAAGTGCAGGAAACGGACACACGTGCCGGTGCGTTGGTGACAAAGACGACCTGCTGATGCACCTTTTCGCTTTTGGCCGTCAGGGACACACTCTTGATAAAATACCCTTCAGGCATTTCCGTAGGCACGAGAATGTCGGCATTCGTCTCGCACACAAATTCCTCCACACTCGCATACTCCACGCACGCACCGAGATTTTGCAGCGTTTCCGGTCCGAAATCAATGCTTTCGCCGGGCCGGAGAATCACGGTCAGATAGTATCCGAAGCGCTCCAAGAGCGTCTCGTCCCCGTTGCTCAGCGGCGTGATCGCCACGCTGAGCGCCGCAACCAAAAGCAGAAACACAGCCGCAATGCACACCTTGCGCAAAATCCCCTTGACACGGTGCGGCTTCTTTGCGTCACCGAAGAGTTTGCGCAGCAGCTTTTCCTGTTTTTCTTCCAGCTGCGCATCCGTCGGCATGGCTTCGCCGTCCAGTTCCAAAATATACGCACTGCACTCGCAGACCAGCTGCGCATCCATTTCCTGCGGCGGCTTCGCCGTTTCGGCGTCCTGGATCGCCATCAGCTTCTCCAAAAGCACCGCCTTATCCTCCTTGACGCCCATGCGATCCCCCCTTTCTTACCGCATCTTGACCGCCGCAAAGATCAGGATCATCCAAGCGACCTCTGCCATTTCCCGGATATGTTTGCGCATACGGTGCAGCCGGACGTTCAGCGTGTTCACCGAAATGTCCATCTGCTGCGCCAGTACGGTGCGCTGTGCGTGCTTTTCGTAGATCTCCTCAAACAGCGCCTGCTCCTGCGGGCTGAGGGCGGTGAGGATCCGGCACTTGATCCGCTCGATCTCGCCGTCCTCGATCTCGTTGTCCCGAAATTCGTACACAAGAGCGGGATCCATCACCTCGATCCCCTCCTCATACTCCACAAACCGGCTCCTGCGATAGGCGTCACGCTTGGTTTCCAGCAGCTTTTTCTGCGCCACACTGTACAGCCACGCCCGCAGATTGTCCGGCTCCAGCTCGGCGCTCTTGGCCTGCAAAAGCAGGAACACCTCCTGCACCACGTCCTCTGCCGCCGACTTGTCGATCAGACGGGCACAGCAGTAACCGTATACCTCCCTGTAGTGCGTTTTCACGGTATCTTCTATTGTCTCCCGGTCGAGCGCCATCTGTGTTCCTCCTGCTGTTTCTGCAAGTATTATACCATAAGCCTTTGGGCATCTCCACGTCTATTACAAAAAAATACGACAAAAAACTTCACAAAATTAACACAAAATTTTGCGGTATTGTTTGTGAATAAAGTAAATTTTGTCAAAGGATATAATTTTTTCATGTAATAAAATTCATATTTTGTCATACATATTTGGGTTTTTATACCCAGTATTCAAAAAAAACGATTTCGACGACGCACGGCAAATGGGGGTTGCGGGTTCTCCCGTTTTGTGCTATAGTTTTCGGTGGCTCGACAAAAGCCGCAATTTAGAGAGAAAGAATCGGATAGGATGAAAAAAGAAAACACGTTTATGCAGGGGATCGTGGACGGTCTGCCGATCTGTCTGGGCTATGTCTCGGTGGCGTTTGCCTTCGGCATTTTCTCGGTGGGCAACGGGCTGTCCGTCTCGGAAGCGGTGCTGATCTCCATGACCAACGTCACCTCCGCCGGTCAGCTGTCCGCCGTGCCGATCATCGCCATGGGCGGCAGCTTTCTGGAGCTTGCGCTGACGCAGTGCATCATCAATCTGCGCTACTCGCTGATGTCCGTCTCCCTGTCGCAGAAGTTTGACAGAAGCATCCGTCTTTTGGATCGCTTTCTTTTGGCATTCGTCAACACCGACGAGGTATTCGCCGTGGCGTCCTCCAAACCGCACAGGGTCAGCCGCCGCTATATGTACGGGCTGATCCTCACGCCCTACCTCGGTTGGAGTCTGGGCACGCTGGTCGGCGCACTGGCAGGCGATATTTTCCCGACCATGCTCACCTCCGCTTTGGGGGTGGCGATCTACGGAATGTTCATCGCCATCGTGCTCCCCGCCTCCAAAAAGAGCCGCTCCACGGCACTGTGCGTTTTGCTGGCCATTGCACTGAGCTGCCTGTTCCGCTTTACGTCCGGGCTTAGCAAGGTGCCCACCGGCTTTACCATCATTCTCTGCGCCGTTGCCGCCAGCGCCGTATTTGCCCTGATCGACTGCGCAAAGGGTCGGGAGGCAGACGCATGAGCGAAAATTTTCCCATCTATCTGCTCGTCATGGCGGGCGTCACGTATCTGGTGCGTATGCTGCCGATGGTGCTGATCAAAAAAGAGATTCAAAACAAATTCATCCTGGCCTTTCTGCACTATATTCCCTACGCCGTTTTGGCGGTCATGACCGTTCCGGCCGTCTTTTTCGCCACCTCCTGCATTCCCTCCGCCGTGGTCGGTGTGGTCATCGCCGTGATCCTTGCCTACTTTGAACGCAGTCTTTTGACCGTGGCGTTCGGCTCGTGTGCAGGCGTATTTCTCACCGAATGGATTCTGTCCCTGCTGGGCAAATGAGCCGCCCTGACACGTGGAAATCAGAGACTTTCTTTGGCACAGCCGCCGGAGAAAGTCTCTGCTCCTTTTTGCCGAAGTATGAATTTCGACAGCTTTGTCTTTACATCGACGAAACATTGTTGTATAATAGTATGGTAAATTGGGTGCAGTATACGATAAGAAAGGATGTATATCATTGGAGATCCGCAGAGGCAAAAAGGATGAATTCTACACCATCATTGACTTTATAGATTTCGTATTTTCCAAAGCGCATGAGCCGCATGATTTTTTGAAGCTTTACGCCAACCTGTACTTAGAGACGGACGAGTCCATGCACAACATGATCAATATGTGGGACGGCGGTCAGATCGTCGGCTCCATCCTCTCTCTGCCCCGCACCATGGTCGTCGGCGGCAAGGCGCTGCAGGTGTGCGGCATCGGCTCGGTCGCCTGCCACCCCCGCATGGGCGGCAAGGGCATCATGTCCCGGCTGATGACCTACAACAACGAGGAAATGCGCAAGGACGGCGTACATCTCGCCTGTCTCGGCGGACGCCGCAGCCGCTACAACCACTTCGGCTATGAGGAGGGCGGCACAAATTTCAGCGCAGAGGTGTCCGCAAGCGCCATGCAGGCTCGTCTGCCGGATTACGACGGCAGCCGCTACGCCTTCGTCCCCTTTTCCATGAAGGATCGGGAGATGCTGAACGCCTGCCATGCGCTGTACAACAGCAAGCCCATCCACTACGACTACACGCCGGAGGAATTTTTCCTGCGTCTGACCATTCCGTGCTGCGGCGCCAAGCCCTTCGCCATCCAAAAAGACGGGGAATTCTGCGGCTATGTTTCCTACAGCGACGCAAGCAAACTGAACATCGTGGAGATGACGCTGTGCGACGACAACGACAGCGCAGACGTCATGCTCACACTGGCGGCACAGCACAAAAAGACGGTCACCATCGACCTGTACGAATATCAGCTTCCCTATTTCCGCCCCATTGCCGACGTGGGCAGTCTGCTCGGCATGGACGGAAGCGGGATGTGGAAAGTGCTGGACTGGAAGTCCGTTTTGGAAGCACTGCTGACGTTCAAGGCATCCTACATGACCCTCCCGGAGGGCACCCTTGTGCTGACATTGGGCGATACGACCTACAGCATCACCCTGCGGGACGGCAATGCCACTGTGGCGGAAACAGCTCAAAGCCCCGACTTCTCCTTTGGCGAACTGGAGGCGGTCAGTGCACTGACCTCCCCCGTTACCCAGTCCTACTTCGGTCTGTGCGGCGACCTTACCAAAATGACCCTTGCCCGCAGCTGGTTCCCGCTGCCGCTGTCCCGCCTGTTTGCGGAAAGAGTATAACCGAAAGGAGCACCTATGGCTTCCAAACCGGATCGCCCCATCGGGCGAAAGGTGCCGACCGATCACGGCACCGCCAAAATCGAAAAAAAGAATGCCCCCTTCCACTGGGGCTGGATGCTGCTTTTGCTGACGGTGTTTCAGCTTTTCTCCTTCACCCAGACCCTGTTCCCGGACGGTGTTTTCAGCGAAAAGCTGGGTCTTGTGTTCCTGCTCTACATCGCCGTGGAATGGCTCTACATCGCCGTCGCCCGCATGGTGACCCAGCGGGACGACTTTGCGCTGGAAATTCTCGCCTTTTTCCTGTCGGGAATCGGGCTGACCATTTGCGCAAGCATCCATGAAACCTATGCCGTCAAGCAGCTGATCGCCATCGGCATGGGTCTGTTCGCCTTTACCGTGCTGTCGTGGATCATCCGCAGTACGGACAGGGCGATGGTGCTGCGTATGCCCCTTGCCGTGGCGGCGCTCGGTCTGCTCGCCGCCAACCTTGCGCTGGCCAAAGTGACCAACGGTGCGCTCAACTGGATCACCATAGGCGGCATTTCCTTTCAGCCCTCGGAGCTGGTGAAGGTGGCGTTCATCTTCGTCGGCGCCGCAACCTTGGAAAAATTGCAGGCGACCCGCTCACTGACCAAATATATTCTCTTTTCCATCGCCTGCGTCGGCGCCCTGTTTTTGATGCGTGACTTCGGCACGGCACTGATCTTTTTCTTCACCTTTATCATCATCGCCTTCATGCGCTCGGGCGACTTCCGTACCCTGATCCTCATCTGTGCGGCGGCACTCATGGGCGCTGTGCTGGTCATCTCCTTCAAACCCTATGTGGCGAACCGCTTCGCAACCTATCGACACGTCTGGGAATTCATGAACGACAAAGGCTTCCAGCAGACCCGTGTGCTCATCTACAGCGCCAGCGGCGGACTGCTGGGTCTTGGCATCGGCAACGGCAAGCTGCGCACGGTGTTTGCCGCCTCCACCGACCTTGTGTTCGGCATGGTCTGCGAGGAATGGGGGCTTTTGCTGGGCATCCTGATCCTGTTCGCCTTTGCGTTCATCGCTTTCTACGCCGTCCGGGGCGCAAGAAAAAGTTCCTCCATCTTCTACTCCATCGCCGCCGTCTCCGCCGCAGGGATGCTCCTGTTCCAGCTGGCGCTGAATGTTTTCGGCATCACCGACCTTTTGCCCATGACCGGCGTTACGCTGCCGTTCATCAGCCGAGGCGGTACAAGCATTATCTGCGCATGGTCGCTGTTTGCGTTTATCAAAAGCGTCAGCTTCAACATCGGCGACACGAAGCCCTATCGAGGCAGAAAGGTTAAGGGTCGATTATGAACAAAACGACCAAACGGGGCTTTGCCCTCATCCCCGTCATTCTCCTTTTCCTTGTCGGCACCGTGACGCTGGTGTATATGTTCGTCGCCCACGGCGCCGCCTGGTCCTCCAACCGTGCCAACACCCATCTGTTCACCTCCGGCAGTCTGTCCACCGCCGGCGGCATTTACGACACCACCGGCATGGGACTTGCCCGCACCAGCGGCGGCAAGCGTATCTTTAACCAGAGCCGTGCCGTGCGCAAAGCTACCCTGCACATCGTCGGCGACCCGGCAGGTGTGATCTCCACCGGCGCCCACTCCGCATACAAGAGCAAGCTGTCCGGCTACAGCTTCGTCAGCGGCATTTACGGTCTGAAAAAATACGGGCAGGGCAACGACCTGACCCTTGCCGTCTCGGCGGACGCCTGTGTGGCGGCCATGAATGCGCTGGGCAGCTACAACGGCGCTGTCGGCGCCTTTAACTACAAGACCGGCGCCCTGCTGTGCAGCTTTTCCGCACCGACCTACGACATCCAAAATCCGCCGTCCGATCCCGACAGTCTGGACGGCGTCTACCTCAACCGCCTGTTTTCCGGCGTCTATACCCCCGGCTCCACCATGAAGATCGTCACGGCGCTGTGCGCCATGGAAAACATCCCCGACATCGACACCCGCACCTTCCTGTGTGAGGGCAAGATCCGTATCGGCTCGGGAGACGTGATCTGTATGCAGACCCACGGGGAGATCTCCTTCCGTGAGGCGCTGAACAAATCCTGCAACTGCGCCTTTGCCAAGATCGCTGAGATCGTCGGCGCCGACAAGCTGACCGCCACGGCGCAAAGTCTGGGGTTCAACACCTCCATCCGCACCGACGGCATCCAGCTTGCCATGAGCACCTTTGATGTGCGAAAAGCCAGCACCCTCGACCTCGGCTGGGCAGGCATCGGTCAGTACGAAACGCTGGTCAACCCCTGCCACATGATGATGATCGCCGGCGCCATCGCCAACGGCGGGCAGGGCGTACAGCCCTATGTCATCCGCTCCATGAAGAGCGCATCCGGCGTCACGGTGTACAAGGCCATGACCAAAAATTCCTCCATCACCATCCCCGCCGACAAGGCCGGACGCCTGCAAAAGCTGCTGCGCTCCAATGTCACCGACTGGTACGGGGACAGCCGCTTCCCCAACTTGCAGATGTGCGGCAAAACGGGTACCGCCGAGCTGGACGGCAAGACCTCGCACTCCTGGTTTGTCGGCTTCTCCCTGCGGGCGGACTTTCCCGTTGCGGTGGTCGTCGTCGCAGAAAACGCCGGCTCCGGCAGCGGCGTCGCCATGAACACCGCCAACGCCGTGATGCAGTCCCTTCTCAAGAACAACATTCAATAATTTTGCGGATTTCCCGCAGAAACGGAGGTCGCCATGTTTCAAAGATGCTACGGCTGTATGCGTTCCCTTCCATACCCGGACGCACCCTGCCCCCACTGCGGCTACGACAAACGCCTCGTCCCCTTTAACCGCAACCACTTGGAGCCGGGTACGATGCTCTGCGGCCGCTATGTGATCGGACGTCCCATGGGACTGGGCAGCTTCGGCAACACCTATATCGGCTGGGACACGGCCGGGGATATGGCAGTGATCGTCAAGGAGTTCCTGCCCACGGAGTTTGCCGTACACCGTCCGGGCGACACGGCGGTACAGTTCCTCTCCGAGGCGGGAAAAGTGCAGTTTCAAAAGGGTCTTTTGACCTTTAAAAACAACGTCCGTGTTTTGCAGGGACTGGAAGATTTGCAAAGCGTCAACCCCATCATCGAGCTGGTGGAAGAAAACGGCACCGCCTACACGGTGTCCGAATACCTGCATGGACAGACGCTGAAGGTGTTTCTGACCGAATACCGTGCGCTGACCTTTGCCGACGCCATGGCGATCATGACGCCCGTCCTGCAAACGCTGGATGCCGTGCATCAAAAGGGCGTTCTGCACCAGGACGTCTGCCCGGAAAACATCTTCCTGTGCAACGACGGACAGATCAAACTTCTCGACTTCGGGCTGTCCCAGTTCGATCTTTTGCAAAACACCGAGGGGCTGTCCATCATCCTCAAACCCGGATTCGCCCCCATGGAAAACTATGTGCACCATCTGGTTGCCGGTCCCTGGACGGATGTCTACGGCGCTGCGGCAACGCTGTACAAAATGCTCACGGGCGTGGTGCCGCCGGACGCCATGCAGCGCCAGCGGGAGGACACGCTCCTGCGCCCGTCCGAGCTGGACAGCGATATCCCGCCCCGCTGTGAAAGTGTCCTGCTGCGTGCCCTCTCCCTCGCCCCGGAAAACCGCTACGCCACAGCCGGTGCGTTTTTGCAGGCGCTGGAGCAGGACGAGCAGGAACGTACCCCCGTCCGCATCTCCAAAAAGCAGTTCGGCATTGCCGCCGCCTGCGTGGCGATGGCGGTGGTATTCTGCGTTTGCATCGCCGCCGTGCGCCGCCACAAGCCGAATGTCCCCGCCCAAACCGACACTTCCGTTACCGAAGATGTCCTGCAAATCCCGGACGAAATCCTTGAAACCTACTTTGACGGCTTTTCCCCGGATGCCATGCAGCAGGTGTGCACCGCAGAGGGAGAGCCGGTAAACGTCCCCCTCTCCCTCTATGTGCAAAACGGCAAAAAGGGGCTTGTTGACCAAAGCGGCAGCTGCGTGCTGAAGGCGGAACACAGCTCCATCGTCTGGGACGAGACACAGCAGCTGTTCCTGCTGGACGGCAGCACCTACTGGTCCCCCACTGCGGGCGTGACCACGCCTGTCGCCGCAGCCGAAAAAAATACCGCCGCACCGAACCTTGCGGGCAGTACCTATCAGTATTCCGGCGATGATTTTCTGCTCTATCGTGTTCTCGCTGACGGCACACGCATCCCACAGCCGGGCGTCGAAGGCTCTTTCCTCGTGCAGAACGGTTCCCGCTGCGGCATCGCCACAAGGGGCACACTGCTGGTGGACACCGTCTACGAAAAAGCAACGCCCCTGTCCTGCGGTGTCAGTGCGCTTCTTAAGGACGGAAAATGGACGTATTTCAACGCCTACGGGGTGAATATTCTGAATGCGGAATTTTCCGCCGACATCTTCCCGAACGGCGTGCCCTATTCTTTCAGCGAGGGCTATGTCCCCTACTACGATGCACAGTCACAGCTTTGGGGCTACGCCGACACCGCCGGCAACGTGGTCGTGGCGCCGAAATACCTGTCTGCCCTGCCGCCCGTGCAGAGCAAGGCATGGGTGCAGACGGACAAGGGATACGGGCAGATCTGCTTCATCGAAGGGGAGACCATTGCCGCCGCCTGCGGGGAAAATGCGCAGTACACCTACAGCCCCCAAAACGGTCTTTTGGAGATCAGCGGCTACGGCGCCCTTTGGGATTTCACAGATAACAATCTGCCGTGGCTGCTGTACCGCCGGGAGATCCGCACGGTGCATATCTCCGGCAATATTTCCTACATCGGCGCCAACGCCTTTGCGGACTGCACGGCGCTGACCAGCGTTACCCTGCCGACGGACGTCACCGCCATCGGTCCCTTTGCTTTCCGAGGATGCAGACAGCTTCGGATGCTCACCCTGCCGCAAAGCCTGCAATATATCGGTGACGAGGCTTTTGCCGAGTGCAGCAGCCTTGCGGACATCTCCGTCCACGGCGCCTTGCAGTCCATGGGCGTCTGCGCCTTCCGGGACTGTGCGGCACTGCAAAACCTGAACATCGCCGGTGAGGGACTGCGTGTTGCGGACTACGCCTGCTGCGGCTGTGCCGCACTGACTTCCCTGACCCTTTCCGGGAACGATATCGCCATCGGCGCCAACGCCTTTGACGGCTGCGCCGCCCTGCGGGACGTCACCCTGCCGACCCGCATGAACGAGATCGGCGCCTACGCTTTCCGGGACTGTGCCGCTCTGGAGCGCATCCATGTTCCGCTGGGGCTGAGTGTGCTGTCTGCCGGCGTGTTCCAAAACTGCACCGCCCTTTCCGAAGTTACCCTGCCGGACGGTCTCGTCACCGTGGAGCAGAGCGCATTTGAGGGCTGCGGCAGCATCGGCAGTCTGTCCCTGCCGGAAACGCTGAAAACCGTGTCTGCCCGTGCGTTTTACGGCTGCCGGGGCTTGCAGAACGCCCTTGTGCCCAACTCCGTCTCCCGCATCGACGACTACGCCTTCGCCGGCTGTACGGGCATCACCACCTTTGACCTGAACGACACGGTACGCACCCTCGGCAGTCACGTTTTCGAGGGCTGGACCGCAAGCCAAACTATCCGTGTGCGCAATGCTCTGCTGAAAAAGCTCGGTGCCACCCCTGTGGGCTGGGCGTCCGACTGGGACGCAGACTGCTACGCAAGCATTGTCTGAAAAGAGGAACCTTTATGCAGAAATTTGAAAAATCCAGAAAGCTCGACCATGTTTCCTACGACGTCCGAGGCCCCGTGGTCGAGGAAGCCGCCCGCATGGCGGAGCGCAATATTCAGGTGCTCAAACTCAACATCGGCAATCCTGCCCCCTTCGGCTTCAGTGCGCCGCAGGAGATCATTGACGATATGCAGCGTATGCTGAAGGACGGCGAGGGCTATTCCGACTCCAAGGGCGTTTTCTCCGCCCGTAAAGCCATCATGCAGTACTGCCAGCTGAAAAAGATCCCCAACGTGGGCATTGACGACATCTACACCGGCAACGGTGTTTCCGAGATGATCTCCATGTCCATGCAGGGACTGCTGGACGCCGGGGACGAGATCCTCATCCCCTCCCCCGACTACCCGCTTTGGACGGCCTGTGCCACACTGGCAGGCGGCACGGTACTGCACTACCGCTGTGCGGAGGAGAACCACTGGTTCCCCGATCTGGACGACATCGAGAGCAAGATCACCGAGCGCACCAAGGGCATCGTCGTCATCAACCCCAACAACCCCACAGGCGTGCTGTACCCGAAGGAGGTGCTGCAGGGCATCGTGGACATCGCCCGCCGGCACCGCCTGATTATTTTTGCCGATGAGATCTATGACCGCCTTGTCTTTGACGGCAAGGAGCATATCGCCATTGCGTCCCTTTGCCCCGACCTGTTCTGTGTCAACTTCAACGGTCTTTCCAAGTCCCACCGCATCGCCGGGTTCCGCTCGGGCTGGATGTGTCTGAGCGGCGACAAGGAGTATGCCAAGGGCTACATCGAGGGTCTGAATATGCTCTCCGCCATGCGCCTGTGTGCCAATGTGCCGGCGCAGCTCATTATCCAGACTGCCCTCGGCGGCATCCAAAGCGCCGACGAGCTGCTGCTGCCCGGCGGCAGACTGTACGAACAGCGTGAATTTATCGTGGATGCGCTCAACAAAATCCCCGGCATCTCCGCCGTCCGTCCCGATGCGGCGTTCTACATCTTCCCGAAGATCGACACCGAACGCTACGGCATCCATGACGACGAACAGCTGACGCTGGACTTTTTGCACGAACAGCGGGTGCTTTTGGTGCCCGGCAAGGGCTTCCATCTGGAAACCCCCGACCATTTCCGCATCGTTTATCTCCCGGACAAGGCGACCCTCGCCACCGCCATGGAGAAGCTGGAAGCCTTCCTGAAGCATTACCGACAGAGGTGACGACCCGTGACAGACACCGAACTCTTTCAAAAAGCATTGCAGGCCGCCGACTGCGCCTATGCGCCCTACTCGGGCTTTCGAGTGGGTGCGGCACTGCTGGCGCAAGACGGCGCCCTCTACACCGGCGCCAACATTGAAAACGCCTCCTACGGCGCCACCGTCTGCGCCGAACGCACGGCACTGTTCCAAGCGGTTTTGGACGGCAAGCGACAGTTTACCGCCCTGGCCGTTGCCGCAAAAAACACAGATGGAGAGACGGTGTCCGCCCCGCCCTGCGGCATCTGCCGGCAGGCGCTTGCGGAGTTTTCGGACGGCTCTTTGCGGGTGCTGTTCGGCACGGAAAACGACCTGAACGCCGTCCCCCTTGCCTCTCTCCTGCCCCACAGCTTCTGTCTGTAAAGCCACAATTTATCCAATAAAAGAACCTGCTCATGTCGAGCAGGTTCTTTTTTGTATTCAGTTGTCCTGCAAGGGGGTCGTTGTTTCCGGCTCGTTCATGGGCACATCCTGCCCGGGGACAAGGTCGTAGCGCAGACTGAAGCAGTGGCTGCGCAGTCCCGGCACGCCGGACACACGGAACAGCAATGTGCGGAACGCATTGCCCGACATGGTTTGGTCGCCGATGCGCAGCTTCGTCACATAGCCGATATTCTCGCTGTAGCACCCGTCATGCTCCACGATCGCCAGCCATGTGGACGGGTCGCCGGAAAGGTGGATCTTTTTGTCATCCGATTTGCCGGCATTGTATGTATTGGCGATGGCGACGATGTCCTGCGCATCCATGGTCACGGTGCGCACACTGACCGTTTCGGGGCTGTACAGACCGCCGGAAAGTCCCGTGTAATCACTGCCTCCCCAAGTCTTGCCGGAGGACGCTGTCCAGGACGGGAAACTTGCCGAAAACAGTCCCGTTGCCGCACTGCCGTTTTCATACGCCACATACTGCCCGATGACCGCATCTACGCAGTCGTAGATCAGGGAATTGGGCGTTTTGGAGGTGTAGGCGATACTGCCGGCGGAAACGGAATAGCCGTGGTTTTTCAAGAATGTATATACCGCCACGATCTGCGCCTTGACCGCCTCGGTATATCTTGACGAGGCGTAGCTGCCGATCTCGGCATAGGTGGTGTGGGCAAGGTAGTCTCTGGTGTTGTAGGACACGCCGCCCCGTGTCATCACGGCGGGGATATCCTCCTCATACGCCATGTGAGTCTGGGGGTAGTAGTGCAGGAGAATCTGCACATAGTTCCAGTGAAAGCGTCCGCCCGTGTCCGCATACGCTGCGGCGCCCAGCTGGCTCATGCCCACGCCGTGCCCGTAGCCGTAGGTGGTGAAGGTGTAGGTACAGACCAGCTCATCCCGTGCGTACTGCTTCCTCACGGCGGATGTCTCGGTTGCCGTTTCGGGTTCGGGTTGTGTTTCGCTCTCGCTCTGTGCCGCCGAGACGGACAATCCCATGAGCAAAAGCGCCAACAGCAAACACAAAAGGCGCAAGCCCGTTTTTTTCATGCGCATAAAATCCTCTTTCTGTTACACCGGGGAGTGCATGAATTGCAGGATCTCCTGCTTCTTGCCCTCGTCGGTGACGATATACGGCTGATAGTTGTTGTCTGCGCCGGAATAAGTCTGGCAGGGAATGAGTACGTCCTCCCTGCCGGCGATGGTGCCGCTCTCCAGCGTGAACACCGCCTGATAGACGGCGGTATTTTTGGGCGGATGGATGTTGCCGCCGAAGCAGAAGTTGCCCAGAGAATAGACGATGGGCTTGCCCTTGTAGATCTCCATGGGCTGCAATACATGGGGATGGGAACCGACGATGATGTCCGCACCGGCGTCCACCAGTTCCCGGCAGGCACGGATCTTCCAGTCCTCGGGGTGGGTCTCGTTTTCGATGCCGCCGTGGAAGTAGATGATTTTCAGGTCACAGCCCTCGTTGTTCATCTCGTAGACCTTGGGGCGAATGTCCTTCATATAGTCGTAGCTGTACAGCGAACAGCACAGCACGCCCACCTTTTGCCCCTTGAGGGTGGTGTAGGTCACCTGATTTCTGCGTCCGGGCAGAACGCCCACGCTTTCCAGTGCCGCTTCGGTGTCGTCACTGCCCTGCTGACCGAAATCATGGGAATGGTTGTTGACCACGCTTGCCAGCTCAATGCCGGAATCCCGAAAGATCTCGGCGTGTCTTGCGGGACCTTTAAACCAAAAGGCGATCTTCGTGGTGACCGTCTTTTCCTGCAGCTCACTGTCGGACAGGACGCCCTCGCAGTTGCCGATGGTGAAATCGTCCCCATGGAACAGGTCGATAAAATGCTTCAAAAAATAGGTGGTGGGCTGGCAGGACGCCATATAATTGAAACTGCCCTGGGCAGAACGACCGTGGTTGCTGGCAAACATACAGTCCCCCACAAAGGAGATGGTCAGCGTATCGGTCTGTACCGGTGCGTCGGACGCACTCGTTTCCGGCTCGTCATAGACAATGGGCACCGTCACCGCCGGGGTTGTCGTGGGAACGCTGGCATGCTTTTCTGTGTACAGGGGTTTCAGCAAATAGGCCAGCACCAACAGATCCGCCAGCACAAACAGCGCCGCAGAGAGCATGATGATCCTGTATCGTTTTTGTTTGTTCATACGCCCACTCTCCCATTCCGTCCGTATGCGCATGGCGCAGAATTTTCCTGTATAGGGTATCATAACACATTATACTACCTTTGTAAAGCTTTTGTTGCAAAACGGAATCTTTTTCCTTTGATCGACTTTTTTCAGTGCGGGGATTGACATTTCAGTTAGTATGTGCTAACATTCTGTCATAAAGTTAGTTTGCGCTAACAATCAGAGCGTGAGGTGTTGTTTATGAAGCTGAGTGCATTGCCTGTGGGCAAGTGCGCACGCATCACCGCCGTCGGCGGAGAGGGTGCACTGCGCCTGCGGCTTTTGGATATGGGACTGATCCCCGGAACCGTGGTTCGTGTGCAAAAGGTCGCACCGTTGGGTGACCCCATCCAGATTCGCCTGCGTGGGTATGAGCTGACCATCCGCAAGGAGGACGCCGCAAAAATTGATGTGGAAGAGGGTGCCGCAGAATGAAATTTGCCCTCGTCGGAAACCAGAACTGCGGTAAAACCACCCTCTTCAACGCCCTGACCGGCTCCAACCAGCACGTCGGCAACTTCCCCGGCGTCACGGTGGACAGCAAGTACGGCGCCGTCAAGGGCGCTGCCGACTGCACCGTGGTCGATCTGCCGGGCATCTACTCCATCCGTCCCTACTCCCAGGAGGAGATCGTGACACGGGATTTCGTGCTCAACGAGCGGCCGGACGGCATCATCAACATCGTGGACGCCACCAACATCGAGCGCAACCTTTACCTGACTTTACAGCTGATCGAGCTGAAGATCCCCATGGTCATCGCCCTGAACATGATGGATGAGGTGCGCAGCAACGGCGGCACCGTGGACATCCGCAAAATGTCCGAGCAGCTGGGCATCCCCGTGATTCCCATCAGCGCCATCAAAAACGAGGGCGTTTCCGAGGTGGTGCGGCAGATCACCCATGTTGCCAAAAACCGCATTGCCCCGAAGGTCTACGACTTCTGTCCCGACGGTGCGGTGCACCGCTGTATCCATGCCGCCACCCACATCATCGAGGATCACGCCGAGCGCATCGGCGTTTCCGCCCGGTTCTGCGCCGTGAAGCTGATCGAGGGGGACGCCACCTTTGAGGAGCGGCTGGCGCTGTCTAAAAACGAGCAGGAGCTTTTGGAGCACAGCATCATCGAGATGGAGTTTGAAACGGGGCTGGATCGCAATGCCGCCCTCGCCGATATGCGCTACAACTTCATCGAAAAGGTCTGCGCCGCCACAGTCGTGCGCTGTCAAGAAAGCCGAGAACACAAACGCAGTGTCCGAATCGACAGCATCCTTACCCATAAATATCTCGCCCTGCCCGTATTTATTCTCATTTTGCTGGGCATTTTCTATCTGACCTTTGACGTGATCGGAAAGTTTCTCTCGGATCTGCTCGCCATGGGCATCGACGCTGTGACGGCGCTGGCCGACAGGGGACTTACCGCCTACGGCATCAACCCCGTTGTTCACAGTCTGATTATCGACGGCATTTTCGAGGGTGTCGGCAGTGTGCTCAGCTTCCTGCCGATCATCGTGGTGCTGTTCTTCTTCCTGTCCGTTCTGGAGGACACGGGGTACATGGCGCGTGTGGCGTTCGTCATGGATAAGCTGCTGCGCAAGATCGGTCTTTCGGGACGCTCCTTCGTCCCCATGCTCATCGGCTTCGGCTGTTCCGTCCCGGCGATCATGGCGACCCGCACCCTGTCCTCGGAGCGGGATCGCAAGATGACCATCCTGCTGACCCCGTTCATGAGCTGCTCCGCCAAGATTCCCATCTACGCCGTGTTCTGCGCCGCATTCTTTCAAAAGTACCGTGCGTTTGTCATGATCGGTCTGTACCTTTCGGGGATGCTTCTGGGCATCGTGATGGCGCTCCTGTTCAAGAACACCCTCTTTCGCGGCAAGCCCGTTCCCTTTGTGATGGAGCTACCCAACTACCGCCTCCCCTCCGCCAAGAGCGTGGGACTGCTGATGTGGGAAAAGGCAAGGGATTTTTTGCAAAAGGCGTTTACCGTCATTCTGCTGGCAACGGTCATCATCTGGTTTTTGCAGACCTTTGACGCCCGCCTGAATGTGGTGCAGGATAGTGCCGACAGTCTTTTGGCGGCGCTCGGCCGTTTGATCGCACCCATCTTCCGTCCCCTCGGCTTCGGCGATTGGCGCATCGCCACGGCGCTGTTGTCCGGCTTCACCGCCAAAGAAGCCGTGGTGTCCACGCTGGGCGTCCTGCTGGGCGTGAACAGTGCCGCCCTCCGTCAGGCGCTGACTGCCTGTTTCACACCCCTGTCCGCCGTCAGCTTTCTGCTGTTCACCCTTTTGTATACGCCGTGCGTCGCCGCCGTTGCCACCCTGCGGCGTGAACTGGCGTCCCGCATCCAGACACTCGGCGTGGTGGTGCTGCAATGCGTCGTCGCTTGGGTCGTGGCATTTGGCGCATATCAGATCGGAGGAATCTTCGTATGAAACCGCTGGACTATATACTGCTCGCCCTGATCGCCCTTGCCCTGTTTTTCGCTCTGCGCCATGTCCTGCGCCGCAAAAAAAGCGGCGGGTGCATCGGCTGTTCCTGCGGCTGCGGCAGCTGCAAAAGCTGTAAAAAATCATAAGGTATTTCCCTGCGGACTGTATTCAAAAACGGAAGAAAACAGTCCGCTTTTGCCTTTTTACGGCACAAATTCCGACATTTTTCGGAAAACAGTTGACATTCAAAATTTTTTTGCTATAATGCCGATTGTAAATCAACTTCATGACTCAGGTATAAAAAGCGAGACTGCCTGAGCTTTTTTTACGCACTGTTTCGTAGAAAGAAGTGAAATATCACGGATAAAATCGGGTCTCCGAGAAAGCACCTGTCCACCTTTCAGATCATCACCTTCGGCTTTCTCATCGTGATTCTTGTGGGAACCTTGTTTCTCATGCTCCCTATTTCCGCAAAAAACGGCAATGTGCCCTTCAGTCAGGCGCTGTTCACCTCCGTTTCCGCCGTGTGCGTGACGGGGCTGGTGGTGCAGGACACGGCAAGCTGCTGGACAGGGTTCGGACAGGCCGTGATCCTCCTGCTCATCCAGATCGGCGGTCTGGGTGTGGTGACCATGTCCGCCGCCTTTGCATTGCTGTCGGGCAAGCGGATCTCCCTGATGCAGCGCAGCACCATGCAGGAGGCGCTGTCCGTGCCGAAGGTCGGCGGGATCGTTCGGCTGACGGGCTTTATCCTGCGGGCGACCTTTTTGCTGGAGTTTCTCGGCGCCGCCGTTATGCTGCCCGTGTTTTACCGGGACTACGAACCCCGGGGGATTTGGATGTCCGTGTTCCACTCCGTCTCGGCGTTCTGCAACGCCGGCTTTGACCTGACCGGCACCCCCGATGCGCCCTACGCCTCCCTGACCGCCTACAGGGGAAATCCCTTGATCAACGTGGTTATCATGCTGTTGATCATCATCGGCGGCATCGGCTTTTTCACCTGGGAGGATGTGGCGACCAAGCGGCTGCACTTCCGGCGCTATCGGATGCAAAGCAAGGTCATCCTGCTGAGCACGGTGATCCTGATCTTCGTGCCCGCTTTCCTGATCTTTTTGTTTGAATACCCGCATCTGCCCGTGGGCGAACGGGTGCTGGCGGCGCTGTTCCAGTCTGTCACCGCCCGAACGGCAGGCTACAATACGGCAAACCTGAACGAAATGTCCGAGGCAGGACGTGCGCTGATGATCATCCTCATGATGATCGGCGGCTCCCCCGGCTCCACGGCAGGCGGCATCAAAACGACCACCGCCGCCGTCCTGATCGCCAACTCCCTTGCCACCTTCCGCAGCA
The DNA here is from genome assembly GCA_029012165.1 of Oscillospiraceae bacterium. Taxonomy (GTDB): domain Bacteria; phylum Bacillota; class Clostridia; order Oscillospirales; family Acutalibacteraceae; genus UBA1425. The sequence goes on from JAQXLO010000247.1 coordinate 18,633, forward strand.
AGGAGGACGTGGATCTGTTCGGCAGGCGGGTGGGCGCCAACGTGGTGCGCAACGCCGCCACGGTCGTGGTGCTGTATGTGGTGCTGTTTTCCGTGGGCGGTCTTTGCATCAGCATCATCGAGGGTCTGCCGATTCTCACCTGCCTGTTTGAAACGGCGTCCGCTGTGGGCACCGTGGGTCTGACGCTGGGGATCACCCCCACGCTGTGCACCGCTTCGAGACTTATTTTGATCGTGCTGATGTTCTTCGGCAGAGTGGGCGGTCTGACGTTGGTATTCGCCGCACTCTCCGGCCCTCACAGAAATGTATCGAGACTGCCGCTGGAAACCATCACAGTCGGCTGAGGAGGAATACGATGAAATCTATACTGCTGATCGGAATCGGAAGATTCGGAAAACATATCGCCATGCAGCTCAACGCCATGGATCATCAGGTCATGGCGGTGGATCACGACGAAGAAAAGATCAACGAGATTTTGCCCTATGTCACCAATGCGCAGATCGGCGACAGCACCAATGTGGAGTTTCTACGCTCTCTGGGCGTGGACAACTACGACGTCTGCATCGTGACCATTGCCAACGATTTTCAAAGCTCTTTGGAGACCACCTCCCTTTTAAAGGAGCTGGGCGCCAAGCACGTTCTGTCCCGTGCGGCACGGGACGTGCAGGCCAAATTCCTGCTGCGCAACGGCGCAGACGACATCGTCTATCCGGAAAAGCAGATCGCCAAATGGACGGCCATCCGCTACAGCTCCAACCATATCCGTGACTACATCGAGCTGGGCGAAAAGAACGCCATCATCGAGGTGTCGGTGCCGAAGTCCTGGGTCGGTTTGAGCATCCGGCAGCTGGACATCCGTCAAAAATACCACGTCAACATCATCGCCATCAAGCAAAACGGTTCCATGAACACGACCGTGACCCCCGACATGGTTTTGACCTCCGACGAAAAAATCTTTGTCATCGGCGAATACAAGGCGCTGCAAAAGCTGTTTCATCTGTAATTTTTTCCGAACCGACAAGCCCTGCGGACACCGCACACAGCGGGACCCGCAGGGCTTCATTTTATCCTGTTCAGCTCTTGCAAAGGGTGGCATCGGCACGCAGGGGAACGAGCGTATACGCCTGAATGCGGTTCTTTTTGGCGGCGTAGGCGTTGTATGCCGCCAGCAGTCCGTCGGGATCGGGCGTGCCGTTTTCCGCAAATGTCAGGGTGCATTCCAGCCGTCGGTTTTTGCCGAACACCCGCACGGACACAAGCTGCGGACAAAGGGAGCGCAGCTTGTTTTCAATATCCTCCGGAAAAATATTCTCCCCGTCCTCCCCGATGAGCACACGCTTTTTTCTGCCGGTGAGATAGAGTTTGCCGTTTCGGATATAGCCGCAGTCGCCGGTGATGAAGTAGCCGTCCTCGGTGAACGCCTTGGCGGTCAGCGCAGGGTTTTCGGCGTAGCCCAAAAACACAGCCTCCCCCTTGGCGACGATATCGCCCACGCCCTGCGCATCCGGGCGCAGAATGCGCACGTCCAAATTTTCATAGATCGTGCCCATGCTCTCAAAATCATCCCTGTTGGGGTACTCCACGCTGAAGGAGGACGCCGTTTCCGTCATGGCATACGCCTCCGCCATCGGCAGTCCGTGTTCCTTATAAAAGCGGCGCAGCTGCGGGTCAAAGCGGGAACCGCCGCAAAACAGGTAGCGTATGCGCCTGCCGAAGGCTTCGGAAATCCGTTCCCCGTACTGTTCATAGAGCCGGCGAAAGATCAGCGGCACGGCGCAGAACATGGTGGGTTCCACCTGCAAAAGCTCCTGCGCCATGGTTTCGATGGAACTGCACAGATAGAGCTGTGCGCCGGAAAAGAAGCAGTACAAAAAGTTGCAGATGTTGGCGTAGGTGTGGTGCAGGGGCAAAAATAGGTAAATGACATCCGTCTTGCAGAAAGGCGCACGCCGGTACAGCGGCTCCCAGCCGGCCAAGATGTTGCGCATGGAAAGCATGACCGCTTTCGGGTTCGCCGTGGTGCCGCTGGAAAAGACGATCTTGCAGCAGGCATCGGGATCTCTTTTGGGGAAATCGGGCAGAGAAGCCGCCGATTTTGCGGGGAGGATCTCCTGAAAGCTGAAAAACTGCACGTTTGGGCACTGTCTCGCCGCCTCGTCGATCACCGGCTGCGTCATCGGGTCGTACAGGACGGCGGACACATGGATCAGCTCCAGCATCTCCGCCAGCTCCTGTGCGGAGGTGGCAAAGGAGACGTTGACGCTCGTGCCCACAAACGCCAGCACCGCCAGATCGGCGAGCATGAGCCGGGTGCTGTTTTTGCCGAACAGCACGATCCGTTTCCCCGCAAGTCCCAGCTCCAAAAGCTTTGCCGCAAGGGACGCCGCCTGCTCAAGAAAAGCGCCATAGGTGATCGGGCAATACACCCCGTTTTTCTTTTCAAAAATAAAATCCCGGTCGTGCCACTTGCGATGCGCTGTGCGAAGCAGCGCCTGAAAATCCGTCATCCTTCCACAGCCCTTTCCAACAGTACATATTCATATTTTGCCTCCAGCAGATCATCGCCGTAGTTCTGCGTGACCTTTCCGTCCCGGGCAAGGGCGCCGATGCTCGGCAGTCCCGTGCCCCGCAGAGCGTCCATGATCGAGCCGACCAGCGCTTTGCCCAGCCCCTTGTGCGCCTGATCCACGCCCATGTACAGCATGACATACTCCTGCGGGTCTGCCTTGGTGCGCAGGATCTTCACGATGTTCAGGGGATTCAGATGGTAGACCGCATTGCCGAAGTTGGGCACACTCAAAAAGAAGCCCACCATTTTGCCCTTGTAGTAGGCGAGCTTGACCATCTGCGGGAGCATGATGGTCTTGTAGCTGGAAAACATGGAGACAAAGTCGGCTTTTTCAATGGGCTTGTAGGTGGGGAAATCCTTGTACAGCTCAGTGAGCAAACCGTACAGCTCGTCGATGATCTGTGCGTAGTCGTTCATGTCCGGGCTGATGATCTCATACCCCTCCTGCAAAAATTTTTGCAGACGGTCGCTGTACTTCTCGTTGGTATAGCTTTCTTCGATGGGGCGGTACATATTGGACGTGTAGTGATGCCAGACGGAAAAACCGTTGTCGGTGAACTGCTTGAGATACCAGCTTTGGTTGTACGGCTCGCCGGTGTAGGGCGGGATGTTGAAAAAGTTGGTTTTCAGGCGGTACTTGATCCAAAAAGAGGCGTCCACGGGTCCCACCAAACGGGAGCATCCCCGGCTTTTGGCGAAGCTGTACGCCGTGTCAAACAGGAACTTGGCCGCACGGTCGTTGTGGACGCACTCATAAAAGCCGAGGTACGCCGTGTCGTCCTGCGGGTAGGTGGTGATGGCAAAGCGGCCGACGACCGTTTCCCCATCGTAGGCCAAAAACTTGTCCAGCGTGAAGTATTTGCTCAAGGGATGGGTGCCCAGCAGCAGCTGCTTCGTCTGCTTGGGATCCTCCGTGTTTCTGTCCGCCGCATACAGGCGTTTGGGCAGGGACAGAAAATCCTCCACATATTTTTTCTCTTTTTCAAACCGGATGCATCTCATATTTTTTCTCTCCTTTGGCAAGATTGTATTTTTTCTATGGTACCGGCGGTGCCGTCCAGCCGGACGAGATCGCCGTTTGCAATTGTCTCGGTCAAGCCCTCCACGCCGACCACGGCAGGCAGTTTCAGCTCCCGGGAGATGATCGCCGAGTGGGACAGAAGCGAACCTTTTTCGCAGGCGATGCCCTTGGCGGACGCCAGCAGGAACACCCAGCCCGGGTCGGTCATTTTGGCGATCAGGATCTTTCCCTCGGCACTGCGCACCTTGTGGATGTCCTCCACCACCAGCGCCTCCCCCTCGGCAACGCCGTTGGAGCAGGGTGTGCCGGACAGGCGGTTTTGACTGCGGCGGAAGCGATGCGCATTGACGCAGGTGTGGGACTTGTCAAACTCCTTTTCGGCAAAGAGGATGCGGGAATAGACGGGCAGGGCGGCAAAAAGATCGTACTGCGCCTTTCTCTGCGAAACGATCTGCTGCATGGGCGTTTTCCGCTCCGCAAGGGCATACAGCTCCTCATACGTCAGGTAGAACACATCCCGTTTGTCGTCGATACAGCCGTGTGCCGCCAGCGTTTCGCCGATGGCCAGCACCACCGTGCGGCACATCCCGAAAATGCGGCTGCGGTTGAGCCGGGAAATCTCCCTTTGGGCGATGCCCCGCTTGCATTTTTTTAGCAGATATGTGCTCACCCGATCCTCCTGCGCAAGATCCGCTTGCGCCGGGGCGTGGGATTCAAGCATTTGCCGCAGGTGTTCCGGGTCGGCGGCATAGGCGTCGATCTGCCGGCGCAGGCGGTCGGGGTCGGTGCGGAACGTCTCGCTCTCGAGCTTCAGCTCCTCCGGGCTTCTGTCGCCGTACAGCTCGATGTACCCTTGCAGGCGCCCCTCGTAGTCCGCTTCGGGAAGTGAATCCTTTTCCGCCGCCAGCCGCAGCATGGCACGGATGGGCTTCATGCTCTCGATGTTGCTGACCTTGGCGATGCAGCGGTTCGCCCGTGCCTCATGGTCGGGATATTTTCTGCGCAGGTGCGCTTTCAGCAGTCCCGTGAAGATAAAGGCGTAGGTGTCGTTCATCAGCGTGATGTCCCAGTCCGCCAGCAGTTCCCGCTCGATGGCTTCCGTCAGCCGCAGCAGCTCCCGGGGCGGCATTTCGGGGCGGAAATCCTGCCGAAAACGGGCATAGACCGCCTCGAACTTCTGGTTCAGCCACTCCATATTTTTCGGCGCCGAAAGGATCTCGGTGAACGCATGGACGTAGGTCATCATCCGTACCGTCACCGGCAGCTGCACGGGCTTTGCATCCTGCTGTTTGTTGCGCACGCCCAGCATCTCCTGCCAGACGGGAATGATTTTTTTGTGGAAGGGCAGAAAGTGCAGCATGGTGTACCAGTTGCTGATCTTATAGTACAGCCGGCCGTTGGCATGACCGACCATATTGGCAAAAACATCCGCATACTTTTCCAGCTGCGTATCGTTTTTCAGGATGCGGCGGCTGGCACTTTTGAACACCCCTGCGTACATACGCTCCACAAAGGAGACGGTCAGCGGCAGGCTCAGGTTGGGGTAGCTCTCCACGATGTTGCTGTTGTCCAACACCAGCGGTGCCTTGTCCGGCAGGGTGGTGATGGGTCTTGCCTGCAAAAACCGGATTTGGTTGTCTGCGATGCAGAATTCCACATCCGATTCCGTCCCGAACAGGGTACGGATGCGGTCGGCGGTTTGCAGCAGGGAGCGGACGGTCTGTTCCGACAGCAGATCTTCCCTGCCGTCGTAGTAGTACACGTCGTCCGTGCGGTTGCAGTAGTAGGCGGTGGTCTCCACCCTGTCCTCCACCACATTATCCCCCGTGCCTTTTCCGACGATGATCACGCTCTCGTTGAGGATCCCTTGGGGATTTGCGGTAAACAGCACGCCCGACAGCTCCGCTTCGACCATTTGCTGGACGATCACGTGCATCCGCAGTGCCCGGACGGGAAGCTTCCTTTCCCGGACGTACCGCAAAACATTCTCGCTGTACAGTGCGCACACGCAGTCCGCAATGCGTGCAGGGATATCCTCCTTCGCCACACGCAGATACGTCTCGAACTGTCCGGCAAAGCTGCTGCCTGCGCCGTCCTCCAGCGTACAGCTGGAGCGAACGGAAACGCAGTCACAGCAGATGGTGGGTGTGTAGTGCACGCTGATCTGCTCCCGGACAGCCTGCCGGAGTGCCCGGCTCAGGGCGGCAGCATCCTCCTCCCCCACCGTGCGCAAAACCGCATCCACATACGATGTGTCCCTGACGATATCCTCGAAGGGAATCACATCGAAGGGCGGCACGCAGATGCCCTCCCGCTGCATGGCGATCAGGTGATCGGCTTTGGTTCCGTACATCATATCCTCCCCCAAATCAAAAACGCTGCGACCGTCAGAAGCATGGTCGTCTCCTGCAAATAGGTATACGGCTCCACTTTTTTCACCAGCGTAAACCGCTCCGGGTCTCGGATGAACTGCGCAAACTTCCACGTCATCCACGAAACCAACAGCAGCAGAACCACCACGGAGATGCGGTTGAGATTGCGCACCAGCAGCAGGTTCGTCAAAATATCCACCCACGTGATCAGCAGAACGAAACGGGTCGCTTTTTTGTAGCCGAACAGCTTGGAGTAGGTGACGTATGCCGTCTCATCCTTCGGCGCACGGATCTTGCGGGAGATCTCCCAGATCAGCGCCGGGAAGTACAGGGTGAACAGCGCAAGGATCGTATATAAAGAAAAGGACTTTACCGCCGGGTACTTGATGCAGGTAAAGGCGATGATGTACAGATTCACGAACGCCTGCACCGGGTTGTGGGTCACCAGTGCCAGAGGCAAACTGGGCTGGATCTTGCTTTTTTGAAAGAACCACTTGCTCATTAAAAAGCCGTAGAAGTACAGAATGCCGAAAAAAATCCAGCTGCGCGGCGGCATAAAGAGGATGTGCAGCACCACTGCCGCCGCCTGCACAAGGGCACAGAATAGCACCATATCCTTTTTATGTACCCTGCCGCTGGCCAGCGGTCTGTCCGGGAACAGCACCTTGTCCGTCTCGTCGTCCTTCAGATCGTCGGCAATACGCAGCCACAAAAGAAACGCAAACACCGTAAACCCGCCGATGCATTCCTGTATGCCGAACTGAAAATCCGTGATGCCGCTGTTCATCAGGACGATAAAGTAGATTTCGCAAAAGACGATGAATCCCAGCAGCAGCCTCGGAAGGATGGGATAGCGTTCCTTGCAGTAAATGTGCAGTCGTTTGAGCATAAAAATCTTTCCTCCATTTCTTTTTGGGTACACCTTTGCTTGCAAGCCTGCATATATTATAAAGTGCAATTACTGCGAAATCAAGAATACATTCCATTAAAATTTCATTAAGATGGTCTTAAGAAGTAATAAATATGCAAAACCGCCCGCATTTTATTCAAAAAAACAATTTCATTGGCTGAAAAAATCTTCGCTTTTTATTGACAAAAAAATTGCAATAGACTATAATTACCCTTGGCAATGGTGTCTTTCCGTGGAAAGAGCGCCATTTTTTTTGGAAATTCATTTAAAGGAGATTGTCAAAATGAAAACGCTTGGGTACTACAACGGCAAATACGATGAGATTGAAAACATGGTCATCCCCATGAATGACCGCGTCAGCTATTTCGGCGACGGCGTCTACGACGCCACCTACAGCCGCAACTACAAGATCTTTGCGCTGGATGAGCACATCGACCGCTTCTACAATTCCGCCGCACTGCTTCGTATTGACCTCGGTATGCCCAAGGACGAGATGAAGGCGATTCTGCAGGACATGGTCAACAAGCTGGACTGCGGCAGCCAGTTCGTCTACTGGCAGGCCACCAGAGGCACCGGGATGCGCAACCACGCCTTCCCCACCGACGGCTCCAAAGCCAACCTCTGGATCACGCTCAAGGCAAAGGATATTGAAGATACCTACAAAAAGATCAAGGTTCGCTCCAAGGAGGACACCCGCTTCCTGCACTGCAACATCAAGACGCTCAACCTCATCCCGAGCGTTATCGCTACGCAGGAGGCAACCGAACTGGGCTGTCAGGAAACGGTTTTCCACAGAGGCGAGCGTGTCACCGAGTGTGCGCACAGCAATGTTTCTATCCTGCAAAACGGCGTGTTCAAGACTGCTCCCACCGACCACCTGATTCTGCCCGGCATCGCCAGAGCGCACCTGATCAAAGCGTGCAAAAAGCTCGGCATCGCCGTGGACGAGACCGAGTACACGATGGACGAGTTGAGAAACGCCGATGAAATCATCGTTTCCTCCTCCGGCTCTCTCTGTCTTGCGTGCGAGGAACTCGACGGCAAGCCCTGCGGCGGCAAGGCGCCCGAGCTTCTCAAGGCGATTCAGGACGAAGTGCTTCGTGAATTTATGGAAGAAACGAACGTGTAAGAGGTGCTTTTTATGACACAGCAGGAATTAACCGTACTCAATCTCGGCCAGAGCCTCGACGACATCGCCAATCTCGACCCGAGGGGCTACGGCGTTTGCAAAATTCTCTATAAAGCCTCCCGTGCCTATACGGGCATGCCGCTGTGCATGAATGCGGCGCAAAAGCTCGTCGGCACGGTCGGCGAGGGGGACATCGTGTACATCATGACCGGTTTCGTCCTGCGCCCGTTCAAGCACGCCGAGACCGACGGCATCATTTCGTCGATGCTCCTTGCCCGTGCACTGGTCAAGGCGTTCGGCGCAAAGCCCGTCGTGATTTGCCCCGAGGAAAACCGCAAAGCCGTCCGGGAGATGGCGGCGTGTGTGGGTCTGCATTTGCAGCAG
>JAQXLO010000248.1 GCA_029012165.1 Oscillospiraceae bacterium
AACGCTTGCGTCCGCTTTCCCTCGATGAACCCGATTTTCTTGTAAAACGCTCTGGCCGCCGTTCCCTCGGGTACGCCTTCGCAAAACGTCGTCACCGTGATGTCCCTGTGCGGGTCGGTTTTCGCCAGCATCAGGGAGACCATTTTTTCAGCGATATGCCGTCTGCGATATTCCGGGTCGACCGCCAAAAAACACAACTCATTTCTTTCATCAGAAAACAGCAATGCGCCTACCACTTTTTCCTGTTCTTTGGCGCAAATAGCAGATGCCTTGTCCATAAACGCCAAAACCGTTTTACGATGCTCGTCCAGCGCCTGCGCTGTCTCAAGACCAGGAAAGCTCTTTTTCACTTTTTCCACAAGGTGCATCCAGCGGTCGATGTCCCGCTCAGTCGCAAGTTCTATTGTCATTTTGTATCCCCTGAAAGCCAAAAATCTCGGTAAACTGATCCCACCTACATCTCGCAGCGTGTATTTTACAGCAGCGGTACAAAAAAGCGGTTGAGCAGGATGACACCTGCAATGAGAAGCGCCAACAGGGCAAGTCCCACGAAATCCCTTGCGCCGAGCTTCATCTGCTTCATGCGGGTTCGCCCGTCGCCGCCCTGATAACAGCGGCACTCCATGGCAAACGCCAAATCGTAAGCCCTGCGGAAGGCGGAAACGAACAGCGGGATCAAGATCGGCAGCAGCGCTTTGGCACGCTTCAGAAATCCGCCCGATTCCAGATCGGCGCCCCTCGCCTTTTGTGCACTCATGATACGGTCGATCTCCTCGATCAGTGTCGGGATGAATCGCAGTGCCAGCGTCATCATCATCGCCAGCGACTGCACGGGGATTTTGAAAATCTTCAGCGGGGACAGCAGCCGTTCGATACCGTCCGTCAGCGCCGTGGGGGTCGTTGTATAGGTCAGCAGTGCGCTGACCGATACCAACGACAGAATACGGATAACCATAAAGGCGCCGGTGTAGACACCCCTGTCGGTAATGGTCAGAAATTTCCACGTCCAAAGCACCGTACCCGTCTTGCTGTAAAACAGGTTTAAAACACCCGTAAACAGCAAAATCGGCACCAGCGGCTTGAGACTTTTCCACATCATGCGCAGGGGCACACGGGACAGCAGGAGCATTCCCACCGCTGCGACCACCATCAGTCCCAAAGACCAAAAGTTTTTGCACAGAAAAATCACGATAACATACGCCAGCGTCCAAAGGATCTTGGCACGGGGATCCATTTTGTGCAAAAAGGATTTGCCGGGCAGATACTGCCCGATGGTAATATCCCGGATCATGCACGTCCCTCCCTTCGCAGTAAGCGCAGGATTTCCGCCTGACCCTGTTCATTGGTATAGATATCGGTGCGCACGGGGACGCCCTTTTGCTTGAGCGCCAAAAATACCTTTGTCACGGCAGGCACATCCAGCCCCATGGAGAAAAGTTCTTCTCCGTGGGAAAACACCTCGTCCACCGTGCCGCAGAGCACCGCTTCGCCGTGGCGCATCACCAGCGCCCGGGTGGCAAGGCGTGCGATGTCCTCCATGCTGTGGGACACCAAAATGACCGTACTGCCCGTCTGTCTGCGGTAGTCGGCGATCATTTGCAAAATCTTTTCCCTGCCCCGGGGATCCAGTCCCGCCGTCGGCTCATCGAGAACCAGAATTTCCGGCTCCATGGCCATCACGCCGGCAATGGCGGCACGGCGTTTTTCCCCGCCGGAGAGGTCAAAGGGCGACTTCTCCAACAGCTCGTCCGACAGCCCCACAAACTGTGCCGCACGCACGACCCGCCCCTCGATCTCCTCGGGCGGAAGGTTCATATTCGTGGGACCGAAGGCGATATCCCGCCGCACGGTTTCCTCGAACAGCTGGTACTCCGGGTACTGGAAACAAAGTCCCACCCGAAAGCGGGACGCCCGGAGGGTCTGCTTGTCCTTGTGTATATTTTCACCGTCCAGCAGCACCTCGCCCGCCGTGGGCTTCAAAAGACCGTTGAAGTGCTGGATCAGCGTGGATTTTCCCGAGCCGGTGTGACCGATCACGCCCAGCAGCTCGCCGGGTTCGATGCGCAGGCTCACATGGTTCACGGCAACGACACGGTTCGCCGTTTTTTCGCCGTAGCAGTGGGTCAAGTTCCGAAGCTCCAAAACCGCCATCAGACCACCCCCGCTTTCTGCGCCGCAGCCAACAGTGCCTGTGCACAGCTTTCCGGCGTGAGAATATTCTTCGGCAGATCGACGCCGCTTTTGCGCAGCATGGACGCCAGCTTCGCCGCAGGCGGCAGCTCCAGACCCGTTCTCTCCAAAAAAGCTTCGTCAGCAAAGACCGTTTCGGGCTTCCCAGCGGCGGCGATCCTGCCGGAATCCATGACGATTACCCGATCCGCCTGCACCGCTTCCTCCATGAAATGGGTGATGAGCACCACCGTGATGCCCAACTCCCGGTTCAGCCGCAGGATGGTGTCCATTACTTCCCGGCGCCCCTGCGGGTCGATCATGGCGGTGGACTCGTCAAACACGATGCAGTCCGTGCGCATGGCGATGATCCCCGCCACGGCGACACGCTGTTTCTGTCCGCCGGACAGCTTGTGCGGTTCCTGATGGCGATACGCATACATACCCACCGCTTTCAGCGCTTCGTCCACCCGTGCACGAATTTCTTTCGGCGGTACGCCTAAATTCTCGGGACCGAACGCCACGTCATCCTCCACGATGGTCGCCACGATCTGGTTGTCGGGGTTTTGGAACACCATGCCCACCTTGCGGCGGATCTCCCAAACCTTGTCCTCATCCGCTGTGTCCATGCCATCCACCAGCACCTGTCCTTTTGTGGGGATCAAAATGGCGTTGAACAGCTTCGCCAGCGTGGATTTTCCGGAGCCGTTGTGTCCCAAAACAGCCAGAAACTCTCCCCGCCGCACATCCATGGTTACATCGCATACGGCGGGAGAGTTTTGTTCGTCATTTTCGTATGTATAGCTTACATTTTTCAGTTGGATCATGGGTAGATAAATCGTCCTTTTATTCGTACTTCCAAAGCATTTTTGCCCGCATCAGGCAAGCCAAAACGCCGATGCGCCGCAGGGCAGCACCATGCCCGTTTCCGTCACGGGCAGACCGATCTCGTCGCTCTCCACCCTGCCGCCGAAGGTCGGTACGACGGAGGTGCCCAAAATGTATTCCATCACCGAGGGCGCAAGGCCGGTGGTGTAGGAATTGATAAGCATCATCAGCGGCTGGTCGCTCAGCAGTTTTTTGCACAGCTCCACAAAGCCGTACACCTCGTCCTCTAACTTCCACACTTCGCCGCCGGGGCCTCTGCCGTAGGACGGCGGATCCATGATGATGATGTCGTAGCGGCTTCCGCGGCGGATCTCCCGCTGGACAAACTTGATGCAGTCGTCCACGATCCAGCGCACATTCTGTCCCGCCACGCCGCTGCGTACGGCATTTTCCTTCGCCCACGTCACCATGCCCTTGGACGCATCCACATGAACGACGCTGGCGCCGGCTTTCAGCGCCGCCACGGTGGCGCCGCCCGTGTAGGCGAACAGGTTCAGCACCCGAACGGGACGACCTGCCCCACGGATGATGTCCATGGTGCGATCCCAGTTGACCGCCTGCTCCGGGAACAGTCCCGTATGTTTAAAGCCCATGGTCTTGATGTTAAACGTCAGATTCTTGTACCCGACCGTCCAGAAACCGGGAATGTTTTTGTACAGCGTCCAGTGTCCGCCGCCGGTGCCGGAACGCACATACCGCCCGTGTGCCTGCCGCCAAAGGCTGTTTTTTCGTGCCGGTTTCCAGATCACCTGCGGATCGGGGCGAATCAGGATCGTCTCGCCCCACCGCTCCAGCCGTTCCCCGTCGGAACAGTCGATCAATTCGTAGTCCTGCCAGTTTTCTGCAATTCTCATACGCACATTCCTTAGTTTATAACAGTCTTTCCCGAACGACCTCTGCGATCTCTGCGCAGAGCTTTTCGATCAGCTTTTCGTCTCTGCCCTCAAGCATGACTCGCACCAGCGGTTCCGTGCCGGACACCCGCACCAGTACACGCCCGCTGTCGCCCAGTTCCTTTTCCGCTTCCTCTACGGCGGCACGGATCTCCGGGTCCTTGTCGCAGCGGATCTTGCCCATGTTGGACACACGGACGTTTTGCATCACCTGCGGGAAAACCTCCATCTCGTCCGCCAGCTCCTTGAGCGTCTTGCCGGTGCGCTTCATCACGCCCAGCACCTGCACCGCCGTCAGCTGTCCGTCGCCGGTATTGGCGAAGTCCAAAAAGATCACGTGTCCCGACTGCTCGCCGCCGATGACGTAGCCGTTGGAGAGCATATTCTCCAGAACATAGCGGTCGCCGACCTTGGTGCTCTCGTGGCGGATGCCGTTTTCCTCGCAGAATTTGCGCAGACCCATATTGCTCATGACGGTGATGACCGCCGTGTCCTTTTTGAGCTTGCCCTGCCGTTTCATATCCTTGGCGCAGATGGCGATGATCTTGTCGCCGTCCACCACGTTGCCCTCGTTGTCCACGCACAGCAGTCTGTCGGCGTCGCCGTCAAAGGCAAAGCCGGCGTCCAGATGGTGCTCGACCACATACTTTTGCAGATTTTCCAGGTGGGTGGAGCCGCAGTTTGCGTTGATGTTCACCCCGTCCGGCTCGCAGGAGATAAAGCTGCACTGGGCACCCAGTCTGCGGAACAGCTCGGGCGCCGTGTAGGAAGCGGAGCCGTTGGCACAGTCCAGCGCAATGCGTTTGTCCGCAAAGATATAGTCTGAGGTGCGGTAGATGTGGTAGATATAATCCTCACGCATGGACTCGTCCGCCGTCACACGTCCCACCTCGCCGCCGATGCGCACAGGCGGCACCACGGTCTCGTCCAAAATGATCGCTTCGATCTTTTCTTCCAGTTCGTCGGGCAGCTTGTAGCCGTCGGACTTGAAAATTTTAATGCCGTTGTATTCGCAGGGGTTGTGAGAGGCGGAGATCATGATACCCGCATCGTACCCCTTTTCCCGAACCAGATACGCCACCGCCGGGGTTGGTACAACGCCCAGCAGCAGCACGTCCGCACCCACGGAGCAAAGCCCCGCCGCAATGGCGGACTCCAGCATATCGGAGGACATACGGGTGTCCTTGCCGATCATCACACGGGGACGTGCAATATTTTCATCCGCCAGCACCATGGCGGCGGCTCTGCCGATCTGCATGGCAAGCTCACAAGTCAGTTCACTGTTGGCAACGCCTCTGGCGCCGTCTGTTCCGAATAATCTGCCCATCAAGACACTCCTTTACGGTATCGTATTCATAAATAGTATTGCACGGTGTGCGAAATTATTCTCCTGTACTAAAACAACTGCTGCTGTCCCGGCATGGGAATGCCCACATGGGCGTAGCCCGCCGGGGTGACGACACGCCCACGGGGGGTGCGGGACAGAAAACCGAGCTGCATCAGGTACGGCTCATACACATCCTCGATCGTCACCGCCTCCTCGCCGATGGCAGCGGCGATGGTCTCCAGTCCCACGGGACCGCCGTTGTAGTTGCGGATCATGGAGGTCAGCAGCAAGCGGTCGATGGCATCCAGTCCCAAGCGGTCGATCTCCATTCTGTCCAGGGCGATGCGGGCGTTGTCGGCGTCGATGGTGCCGTCGCCGATGACCTGTGCAAAATCCCGGGCACGCTTGAGCAGACGGTTGGCGATACGGGGTGTGCCCCGGGAACGGGACGCCACTTCCAGCGCCCCCTGCTCGTCCACGCCGATGCCGAGAATGTCCGCACTGCGGCGCACGATCATGGCAAGCTCCTCGGCGGTGTACAGTTCCAGACGCAAAATCACGCCGAACCTGTCCCGCAAAGGGGCGGAAAGCTGTCCCGCACGGGTCGTTGCACCCACCAGAGTAAACTTCGGCAGGTCGAGACGGATGGAGCGGGCGGAGGGGCCTTTGCCGATGATGATATCCAGCGCATTGTCCTCCATCGCCGGATACAGCACCTCCTCCACACTGCGGTTGAGGCGGTGGATCTCGTCGATGAAAAGGATGTCTCCCTCGTTGAGATTGGTCAGCAGTGCCGCAAGATCGCCCTGCTTCTCAATGGCGGGACCGGAGGTGACCCGGAGATTGACGCCCATCTCGTTGGCAACGATGCCCGCAAGGGTGGTTTTGCCCAGACCGGGCGGACCGTACAGCAGGACGTGATCCAAACTCTCGCCCCGCCTTTTGGCCGCTTCGATGTACACCTTTAAATTCTCCTTGACCTTTTCCTGTCCGATATATTCCGACAGCCTGCGCGGGCGCAGAGAAAGCTCCACGTCCCTGTCCTCGGGAGAATACTCCGGCGCTACGATACGGTTTTCGTAATCGGTTTCCATGAATTCATCCATTATTTTGCCTTACACTCCTTGACCAGTGCGCCGAACGCATCGGACAGCTCTGCCGCCGTGTTTTTGCCCAGTGCCACCAGTTCCAGAGATTTATTCTGCCCGTACAACAGCGCCATATAGTCGTTGCCGGGAATGATATAGCCGACCTGATCGTTCATGATGCCCAAGATCAGCAGCTGCCGCTCGCCGACCTGGGACTGCATGGTGGGATATGTCCAGTCCTCGCCGCTCCACGACTGGGATGCGGGCAGGGTGCCGCCGTAGGCCAGCTCCGCCGCCAGCTCGCCGGGAACAAAGGCAAGGGCAAGGTCATTGCCCAGCTCCATGTAGCCGATCTCGGAGACGACCTTATACTTGCACAGTCCCGCACGAACGACCTTGTTGGTCACAAGACCCATCTTGCCGGCGAAGGTAAGGATGGGATTGCTGATGGAGAACAGCACTTCCTTGTACGCCACATTCAGCAGCGGCGCCACCTCCACGGCGTTTTCTTCGCCCTTTTCGATCAGCAGATTCGCCAGCGTCTTGCCGTACAGCTTCACACCGCCCAGTTCCTCTTTCTCCGCTTCCTCGATGCCCTCGATGGAATCCTTGACCTGAGAAGTGCCCTGCTCTGCGCCGAGGAAGAGCATGAAATCGGCATTCGCCTCCTCGTTGACGGTCTGCTCCATGTACAGCGGGTAATCCGCCGTAACCTCCGTTCCGCCGGCGCCGTTGCCCACGCAGTGCGCCGTGTAGGTGGAGAACCAGATCTGTCGGGAGCCGTCCTCGGGAATGAAACGGAAGAGGTTGAGGTCGGTGTCCATGACGAATGCGGGTCGCTTGTCACGCACGTAAGCGGAAGCGTCCACGGTGGAGAAGTACAGCTTGCCCGTCTTCATGGCGGCAACGGCTTCTTTCACGGACTGCTCCGTCTTATCAAAGAGGTTGCGCATATACGTTTCATTCTGGCCGTTGACCATCTTTTTGCCAAAAAGATCACGCCACGGATTGAGAAGCTCGGAGAACAGCGGGCCGTTCATGCCGAAGGTGTCCACGGCGGAATGCTGGTGTAGAACGGTGATGTTGACAGCGGCAACGTCGTTTTTCGCACAGAAATCCGCCAGCTCCTGACGGATGGCACGCACGTCCGTGGAGGACATCCCGTAGCCGTCGATGACACAGAACACCACCGTGCCTCTGCCGGAGCCGTCGTTCATGGCGATGGTGCGCACAAACTGCTCGTCGTACACCTTGGAAACCACCTTATCCGTAACGGACAGGGAGCCGGCAACGTAGTGCTTGCCGTCCGTGATGTCCTGCCCCTCGGTGATGGAGGCTCTCGCATAGCCCATGGACCAAACGGCATTGGCCGCCGGTGCGTCCAAAAAATCCGTCTGTCCCTCGGTGAAGCCGTCTTTGGAATAATCCGTTTCTTTTTCCCAGCTGCGGGGCGTGTGGGTCAGGGCATTGATGCCGTTGATCAGCGCATTGAGTACGACGTCCACACCGTCGAGCAGTGTCTTTTCCGCCTTGCTTGCGGTTTTCGCTTCTCCGTGTACGGGTTTGGTGAAATCCTTGTCTGCCGCAAACGCCATCGGCACTGCCGACATAAACAGCGCCACACAGAGCATAACAGTGATTGCTTTTCGGAACATCTTTTTCATGGATATCTTCCTTTCTTTACAGTTGTTTTGCCAAGGCACGCAGTGCCTGTTTGATGAGTGTTTCGGTGGGCAAGGCACTGTCCAGCTTGCCCACGGCGGCGGAAGCCTCGCTGCGGCCATAGCCCAGCATTTCCAGGGCGCTGACCGCTTCCTCGCAGTTTTTCGACGCAGAGACGACCCCTGCCGCTTCGGCGTCGCCGGTAAAGACTGCCGGCACCTCCGCTTTGAATTTATCCTTCAGCTCCAGCACCACCCGCTGCGCCAGCTTGTTGCCGACGCCCTGCGCCTTGGTGATGCTTTTCGCATCGCCGGACGCCACACACAGCGCCAGCCGCTCCGGCGTCATTTCCGACAATATCGCCAGCGCCGCCTTGGGACCGACGCCGGTCACGCCGATGAGCAGCTTAAAGCAGGACTGCTCCTGCGGGTCGGAAAAGCCGAACAGATCCATGGCGTCCTCCCGAACGCTCAGGTATGTATACAGCGTGACCTCGGCGCCGGGGGAACCCACCTTGCGCAGGGTGTTTTGGGATGCGGCACAGTAAAACGCCACGCCGCCGCACTGCACCGCCACGCCGCCGATGTCCGTATGGACAACCTTGCCTGTCAATGAATAAAGCATAACCGCTCCTCCCTGTTATATCCCGCTGCGAACCCGGGAAAGGTCGATCTTGCCGCCGACGAACAGCGAACCGCTGGCGTGGGCGTGGCAGATCGCCATGGCCAAGGCATCGGCGGTATCGTCGGGCTTGGGGATCTTTTCCAGATTCAGGATCATTTTCGTCATCTCCTGCACCTGCTTTTTCTCTGCCCTGCCGTAACCGACCACACTTTGCTTGACCTGCAGGGGGGTGTATTCCGCAATGGACAAACGGTTTTTCTGCGCCGCCAGAATCAGCACCCCTCTGGCTTGTCCCACGTCGATGACCGTTTTGGCGTTGGTGTTGTAAAAAAGCTTTTCGATGGCCATCACATCCGGCTTCCACTTTTGCATGAGAGCAAAGGCGTCGTCGTAGATCTTCTCGAGCCGCTCGTTGAACGGGACACCTGCATCGGTGAAGATGGCGCCGTAGTCCACGACAGAAAAGCGGGTGTTTTGATAGTCGATCACCCCGTAGCCCACAATGGCATAGCCGGGGTCAATGCCGAGAATCCTCATTTTTTCTGCTCTCTTTCCCGGATGATCCAGCGTGTGGGCGTACCCTCCAGACCGAACACCTCACGAATCTGGTTGTCCAGATAGCGCTGGTAGCTGTAGTGGAACAAATCCTTGCGGTTGACGAAGCAGACGAATGTGGGCGGACGGGTGGACGCCTGGGTCATGTAGTAGATCTTCAGCCGTCTGCCCTTGTCCGTCGGCGGCTGGACACGGGTCGTCGCCGCAGCAAGGATCTCATTGAGCCTGCCGGTCTTGATGCGCATGGCGTTCTGCTCGTCCACATACTTGATCAGCTCAAACAGACGATCCAACCGCTGACCCATTTTGGCGGAAATAAAGATGATGGGTGCATAGGACATGAACGCAAAATCGTTCATCAGTTTTTTGCGGTAGCCATCCATGGTCTTGCCGTCCTTTTCCACGGCGTCCCACTTGTTCACGGCGATGATGCACGCCTTGCCCTGCTCATGGGCAATACCCGCAACCTTGGAATCCTGCTCGGTGAAGCCCTCGGTGGCATCGATCATGATGACGCAGACCTGTGCACGCTCCACCGCCATTCTCGCACGGATGACAGAATACTTTTCAATGGCGTCGTCCACACGGCTCTTGCGGCGCAGTCCCGCCGTGTCGAT
>JAQXLO010000249.1 GCA_029012165.1 Oscillospiraceae bacterium
TTTATGTGTAAGCTGACGGA
The DNA here is from genome assembly GCA_029012165.1 of Oscillospiraceae bacterium. Classification (GTDB taxonomy): domain Bacteria; phylum Bacillota; class Clostridia; order Oscillospirales; family Acutalibacteraceae; genus UBA1425. The sequence goes on from JAQXLO010000249.1 coordinate 21, forward strand.
ATAAGATTCAAGCAAGGCGTGTGCCGCAATTGTGCGGTATTGCCCAGAATTTCGCCGACTGCGGTCGGCGACCAAAGGCCCCGCCTTTGGAATCCGCAAGCCTTCCCAAAGGCTTGACCGAAACTTTTAATCCCACAAAAATCCGTGATGAACCAAAAGAAAGACTCCGGGCTGAGCCGGAGCCTGACGGCAAATGTCTTTCGACACCGTATTATTCCAATTTTATTTTGATCGTACTGAGCGCAACGGCCACGATACCCAATCCCATCACGGTAATGGTGAAGACGATGGGAATGCTCCAGTGGTACGCCACCACAGAATATACAATTCCGGCAAGAGCAAAAAGGGTAAACCGTTTGGCATGACGTAAGGCATAGCGTTTGCGCTGTTCCCTTGTTGCCTGCTTCGCCTTCTCAAACTCAATGCCGTTGTACCAGTAGATCTTTTCGTTTTTCCAAATAATCCACGTCAACACCGCCATGCTCAGAGACATCAGATTCATCACAGCCAATGTCAGCAGGTTTGCATTTTGCGTCAGCAGTATCGGGATACTGAACACAAGAATAATAAAGACAAGCAGCCAAATGACAAAACCTTTATAACTTTTTTCATACGATTTCACACGTATACATCTCCGTTTTGGAAAGATATCTACACAAGGGAAAAGCGGGTCATACCCGAAGATGTGACCCGCCGAAACACTAAGACTTATGCGCCACGCTGATTGACGGTGTAGCGTGTCATGCCGGACTGACGCAGATAGTATGCGTCCAAAGTGTCCACATTGCCATCAGCATTGGCATCTGCCGCCATCATGGCGTAGGAAGAAAGCTGTTTATCTTCCGGAATCAGGTTTGCGCAATAGGCATAGATCAGGTTTGCATCGCAGGCATCTGCACGGCAGTCACCGTCGATGTCGCCAAACACGACGACCGTATACTTCTGCACAATGTTGTCATCCACATCCAACGCAATGGTGGTACCCGTGCCGTTGCCGCCTGCACCGTTGGTAACCTGCATGATGCCGACGCCCAAAACACGGACATAGGTCATGTAGTTGGAAACCTTTTCGCTGACACCGTAGATGATGTTCTCTTCCTTATCCAGAACAGTGCCCTTGCCGGAAACCTTGGCAAGCTGCGGCTGATAGACCAGCTCTTCCAGTGCAGCCTCCAGTGCCACAGTGGCTTCGTCGATGATGTTCTGGTCGTCGCCATCGTAACCACGGTCAACCTTGGTCGCCTCGTTATAAGCCGCTAACAGACTTTCGATGGTTTCGGGCATATACAGGCCGGGGTCATTCTGGCTTTCGGTCAGTCTCGCCAAGGCAAGGCTGATCTGTCTGTCGAGAGCGGTGTAGTCTGCACTTTCGCCGAAGAACTTCAAAGTCTTCTTGGCAAGGATCAGCATCTCACGAGCCGCAGAGATCTTGGACTGACGCAGTGTTCCGCCGTCATCCAGCAGATACTCTTTGTAGACGCTGTTTGCGAAATCCAAAACGGTGTTGTAGTACTTCCAAGTTTTCAGTGTGAACTGGGTGGAGGTAAAACGTGTGCCGCTGGCAGTTGCAGAGCCGTACTCGCCGTAGCCTAATTCCTTCTTTGCCACATTGATCTCACGCAGCAGCTGGGAAACATTTGCATCCCGCAGGGACAGCTTGTCGTAGTAGTAACCGAGACGGTAGGTGACCAGAGAAATTTCACTGTCGGAAATAGTACGCTCTGTGATCTCGCCGGCTTCCAGTGCCGCTGTCTCGTCATCGTATATGTTAATCAGACTTGTCGCCTGCTGATAAAGCTTCTTGTAGTTATAATACTTGTACATCGGGTCAAAGTCCTCGCTGCCGAAGAAGAAGTAATCGGGGTCGGACATCATACCTTCGGAGAGCTTGTTGCTCGGGCGCTGCGCATCGACCTTATCCTTCAGATCCTGAATGGTAAAGGTTTCGCCGTTCTTCGGGTAATCCTGCAGGCTGGCTTCATATGCGCCGTTGGTATCGACCAAAGATTCTGCAACCAGTACCAAAGCGGAGGTCATGATGGACTGACCGTATACGGGCAAAAGCGTGCAGAGATTTTCCACAAGGATGCGCAGATTCGTCTTGCCGCCGATCTCGGTCTTGGAGGCGAGATCTTCCAGGCAGGTGATGCTCGTGCCGGCAAACAGAGCGCTGTCACTCTGGAACAAACCATTCAGAATGCGCTTGACGAAGGTCAGAACAAACTGAATCACGTCCTGATCCAGCTCGGAGGTCTTGGGATAGCCTGCGATGGTGCCCTTATAGACGTGGAACAGATTGAGCAAACTGTTCAGCTGGGACATATCGAGGTTGATCAGGGTATACAGGAAATCATCCAGCAGAAGAGATCTGGTCACATTGCCGGTGTAGTTGCCGTTGCTGTCCTTGAAGGAGGCAACATAGTCGTCGGGCAGCCAGGTAATATCCAGAATACTTTCCCAAAGCAGAGCATCGAGGTTCTTCCAAACGACCATATTCTGCAAAGTGGGCGGAGTGGTCAGATCCATGTTGTTGGTGCGGAACAAACCGCCCCACTGACGGATCGCCCAGTTGAAGATCCACTGCAGTGTCTCGTCAAAGTTCTTGCCCGCAGGGATATCCATAGTGGTCTTTGCGTTCAGGTAATAGTAGGCATAGTCAGCCAAAACTGTCAGCGCCGCCGGCTCCACATACTTGGTGATGACGCCGTTGGAGTCACGCTCCAGCACAGGCTCCTGACCGGGGTTGAGCTGTTCGCCGTCGGTGGCGTTCTCCTTGTAGTTTTCGATCATGCCGTAGTAGTCTTTTTCAGGCATCTTGTCACCCATGACATTGATCATCATGTAAGTGGCAAGGGCGTAGCCGTTGATGGGCTCTTCCGTAACCGTGCCGTCATCATGGCGAACAGGCATGGTCTTGGGGATATCGGCGTAATCGACCATACCGATCAGGATGGTGCGCACAAGGCATGCCAGAACCTGCGGTTCGGTCAGGTTTTTCATTTCTTCCTCTGTCCAAGTGTCCACGGTATCATAGGAGGTCAGGCTGCTGGCCAGCAGACCCTTCGCCGTGTCGAGAAGCTGGGAGAGAAGATTCTGGAAGTTGGTGGTCAGGGAAATACCGTCATCGGTGACACTGATAAACTTGGAGAGACAGCCGTTGCGCAGGTCGAGGATATCGCTCACGATGGCGTCAATATACTCCTCTGTCGTCATGGTGACGGTCTCGCCGGTGGTTTCGTCCACATAGGACTGCTCGATGTCGATCTCCAAAAGACCGGTGATCAGCGGCAGCAGGCTGTCTTTGTCGAGCAGAAGCTCGGTCAGCATCGGTCTGCCGTAGTCTTCGATCGCTGCACGCAGGACGTAGCGGAACAGGTCATAGACGGAGATTGTGTTCATGCTGAAGTTTGCAAGACCGTAATCGGACATGGCACCGGCTTCCACAAGCACCTTTTCAAAGGAAGGCAGCATATCGCCCTCGACAAGCATGGTGTAGATGAACTCATTCACCATGGCGTCCAACGTGCTCGTCGTGGTAGAAACAACCGTACCGCCCTCGGCAATACGATCCTCAAACAAAGCGTTGAAAAGGGCATCCTTGATCTTCTGATGCACATCGCCGACTGTGGCGTTGACATCCAGGAAGTTGGACACAAGACCGCCGTTGTCCCACTTGCCGTCCACGATCTTGCCGATCAAGTCCTTGTTGTCTCTGAGGAACCCGAACAGTGCAAGCAAAACTTCCATATCTGTACGACCGACAGCCACTCTGGTCGGTGCCGTCTTGATGGAAGCAATGTTGATGTGTTCCAAGTCGCCCAGATCCAGCAGACCCTTGCCCTTTTTGTAAAGGTCATGGTTGAACAGACGGATCAGCGTGTCAAAGGTTTTGTCGATGGATGTCAGGTCATAGTGGAAGGAGCTGACGACCTTGGCATCGATGTCGCCGGTGAGGTTTTGCTCGGCGAGCATCACATCCACTTTGTCGAGGATCATCGAGCTGCACTGATAGGCGCTGATGTACGGATGATCCAGTGCGTCGTAGCCCGCAGGATGGGAGTAGTCCGCATACGCCGCATAGGTACCGACGCTGAAGCAGCTGAAGGTCAGTACCATTGCCAACAGTATACTGAGCAATCGGACAGATTTTTTCATGATGTTGCACCTCCAAATTTTTGGAACCATGCACAGTCCGCAATGCGGTCTGCTATTCGACTGAAACAGCTGCAATACCCACCTACAGCTATAACAATCATACTACATCTATATTATATCTGCATTCTTTTCCATTGTCAACGCAATTCTTGCGATTTCGGTGGGAGGAAGCGTAAAATTTTCAATTCCATTTTTGTGTAAAATAGCAAAACCGCCGCATCTGCCACAGACACGGCGGTCGAAAACACTATGCGAAAATTATTTTTGCAGCCAAGCGCCGGAGAAGATGTAGGAAAGCCACTGCCACCACGCCAGAGAGCAGCTGACTTGGTAGCTGTCCGCCACATAGGACGCTCTGCCGCAGACCAGCTCCAGCGTCAGGGTGACGTCTCCCCTGTTGGTCAGGGTGGCTTTGTCGCCGCTCACGGTGACAACGCTGTCCTTGCCCGTCTTGCAGACCTTGAAGCAGGAGGGAATCTTGGAGTAATCGGCGAACAGGTCAAAGGATTCACGCCACCGACCGCTGTAGGTCTTGTCGCCGGTCTTATCGTTTTCCTCAAAGCAGTAGCTGGGCATATAGATGACCACATCCTCATCAAAGTGGTGAGGTGCGTCGTTGATAAAGTCATACGATTCGATATTCACTTTGCCGCCCACTTCCGAATTGCCGCGCAGCTGGATGAAGTGGTCGGTAACCACGCCGTAGCGGAACAGGGGCTCGCCCTTGGCGTTTTTCATGTCCTGCGTATTGTTGGCATACAGGCCGGCATCGATCATGGCAATGGCTTCGTCGGACTCAACCGCCGTATTGCCGCCCGAAACACGGACGTCAATGTTGTGCATGCGCAGAGACTCGGCATAGATGCCGATGGCGCCCACCTGACCCATGGTCTTGTCGGCGCAGACATTCATCACGCTGTCGGGCATATCCCCCTCCAGCGTCAGGGTACCCTTGACGCAGATGCCGTAGGCGCCGCTGTACTTTTTGTTGTCGAACTTTTTGTTGGTGTCGATGGTGACGCTGTCGTGCACACGGATGGTCAGGTCGCCGTCGCAGAATATGCCGTAGTAGTCGCCGAAGCGTTCCACGGGCTCGGAGATTTCGTAATTGTTGTAGAAGGTCAGCACATAGCCAACATCCTTTTCCTTGTCGATGGTGTAGTAGGCGTTATTATTCAGGGAGGTAACGGTCACTTTGCCGTTGCAGTCGTCACGTCTGTCGATCAGGTTGTCCCCTGTTTTGTTCACCTCGCCCACATACAGCGTATCGGGCGCACCGGACGCATTGGCAGCCGTAGCAAACATCGGCAGGAAAGACAGCGTCAAAACCGCCGAAAGAAGAACTGCAAAACTTTTTTTCAGTTTCATGGTCAACATCCTTTCGCTTTCAATATAAATTATTATATAACATAAAATGGCAGGATGCAACCCTTTTTTGGAAAAATTATTGCAGAATTGCCTGTGCGATCTGCTCGAAAACGGGCGTACAGTCCTGTGCGCCGGAGGAGCCGTCTTCGCAAAGGACGGTCAGCACGTACTGCGGCTGTTGCGCCGGGAAGAAGCCGCTGTACCAGGTGTTCAGCTTTTCCACGCCGTTTTCATATACGCCGCTCTGTGCCGTCGCCGTTTTGCCGCCGCAGTTTTTGAAGGTCATACTCTCTGTCTGCTGCGCAGTATAGACCAGCATCTGCCGCACCTGCTGCGCCGTCCGGGGCGAGATCACCTGCTGTCCCGCAGAGCCCTCCTCCATGGCGCATTTTCCCGCATCATCCACCGTGCCCAAAATCAGCCGCGGCTCGTAATATATGCCGTCGCCTGCGAACACAGCCGTTGCCGCCGCAATTTGCAGCGGTGCGGCGGTCAGCCTCCCCTGCCCAAAGGCGATGTTTGCCCGTGCGGCATCGCTTTGCAGCTCCTCCGGCTCCGGCACAACGCCGGCATCGCACACAATCCCCTCCGCCAGCGGCACCGAGCTGCCCAGACCGACACGCCAGCTCAGGTTCAAAATCGACTCCACCGAAATCTGCTTTGCGGCATGGATAAACCAGGTGTTGCAGGAATGGTACAGGGCGTCCTCCATATCCAGCGTACCGTGCCCGGAGCGCCGATGACAGTGGAACGTCACGCCATCCTGCTGTGTTTCGCCGGTACAGGTGTAGCGAAACGAAGGCGATACCCCCTCCTCCAGCATGGCAGCCGCCACGATCATTTTGTAGACCGAGCCGACACTTACCGCATTCAGCGCCCGGTTGAGAAACGGCGCATCGTCATCGTTGATGCTGTCCTCTAAATGCAGGACGTCGAACTCCGGCAGGCTCACCATGGCACGAACCTCACCCGTGTCCACATCCAGCAGTACCGCCGCCCCCTTGCGGATGCCGGAGCGCAGCATCCCGTCCCGCACCGTTGACTGCAAATTTTTGTCGAGGGTGAGCATCACGCCCCTTTGCCCCGCAACGCCCTCGTCCTGCAATGCGGTTTCCATGCCGCACAGCACCTGCCCCGCCGCATTGACCGGGAAAGATACACTGCACGTGCGCACACGCAGAATGTCCTCGAAGCTCTTTTCCAGTCCGCAGATGCCCACGCCGGTGCTGTCGCAGTAGCCCGCCAGATGCGGAATCAGCAGTGTGCCGCTGTAGCGCACCGGAGCGTGCACCATGCGAATGCCGACGGCGGAAATGTCCTGCTGCACCCGCACCGCCGCAGGACGTCCCTGCCGCAAAAGCGTGTATGCCTCGTCAAAATCCGACCGCTCTGCCGCCGACAGCAAAAGCGGGAGGGTCTGCTGTGTCGGCGCCGCAACGGCGATCTTTTCCGTCTCACTGTTGACAAAGGGCAAACCGTTGCGGTCGTAGATATATCCCCGGCTCTGCGCCGCCTGCACCTGTACCCGTCCGCCGGCGGCGCCGCTGGTGAGCGTCTGGTCGTTCGCCAAAAAGAACAGCCGCAGAAAGAGAAAGGCGATGGCGAAGATAAAACAAAAAAATACCGATACAACACGTTTCATAGGATCGCTCCTTTTGCGTTATATCGGTAGTTTGTCCCAATATTCTATTTTTATGGGCGGCAGGGAGTTAATACCAAAGGAAGCCTAAAAGGAGAATACGGATGAGCCACTGCCACCAAGCGTATTTGACGGTGACGTTTGCCGTGGTTTCTACCACATTGGTCGGGTCATCGTTATTGGTGACGGTGCAGGTTATGGTCACCGTTCCTTTCTTGTGGGTTGTGATTTTGCCGTCCTTGTCCACCTCGGCAATTTTCGGATTGGAGGATGTAAATACGACGGTGTAATTTGTTCCCTGATCCGCTTCGACCTTAGGGGAAAGAGTCACAGTGGACTTGTATTGCACGGATACATCTGAGAGGGTTACACGCTTTATCTCCAGATCCAGCTTTGGGATACTTTCTTGTTTTTTATTGCCGCAAGTTGAGCACACAGCCTGCCGCAATCCCTCTGCTGTTGCCGTAGGCTCTTGGATTACAGTCCATGCACCGTATGTGTGCTTCGAGGCATCGACCGAAGTAAAGTCTGCTCTGTACTTATCTCCACAAGTACTGCACACATACTCTGTGTACCCTTCTGACCCACATGTTGCCGCAACAATGGTTGCATCATAGCGGTGATCCAGCTTTTCGGTAGTATGTCCGGCTTGCATCACTTCCTCGCAAAGCGTACAAATCAAATCGCCCGAATAGCCGGCTGCTTTGCATGAAGCTTGCACCACATTCCGAATCGTGCCCGAATGTGTATGCGTTTTTTCAATCAGCAATGCATGGAACACCAAATTCTCCGTGCCCATAGTCGCCGGAATGGCTTCCTGCCATCCGTCGAGGGCATAATCTAACGGTGCGGTGACTGTCGGAGGTACAATGCTGTCCCCGGTTTTATAGTACTGAACATAAACCTCCGAGCCGACATACCAGCTGGCGGAGTACTCTGTTTCCGGAACTTCCCCTCTGAAATCCAGAGCAACTTGAGAATGTGCCGAATACATGCGAAGTTGTTCTTTCTCCGGGTCAACTGTCAAGTCCACAATCGCCTGTTCGGAACCAATGCGTTCTTTCGATACATCGACGGAATATGTATACTGCTCGTTCTTTTCCAGTGTTGGAACATCAAATGTTTCCAGCACATTTTCGCCACACTGAACCGTTACTTTTCCGGAGGACGGAATGTCGCTGTTATTGACCACATGAACCAGAATCTGATCTCCGTTTTCAAAGGAAAGCTGTTCTGCACTGACGGACAATTCCGTATAGCCCACTGTCATTTCGGCTTCATTGTTATCCGTATCGGCATCGACAACATACAGCTGCTCCACAAGAACGGTGTAATCTGTCGCTTCACTCAAGCCGTCTGTCGGCATGGATACGGTAATCTCTCCACTTTCGCCGGGTTTGAGGTTTGTATGGACAGAATCTTTGAAAACAGCCGTACCGTCTTTTTTCTCGATGGTCACATAAACGCCCGAAACCGTTGTATCACCGCCGTTTGTAATGCCGATTTGAACCGGCAAATCCGTTCCGGGCTTCACAGCGTCTTGGTCGTACTCGGCATAATCTGTTTGAATGTCATATGTGTTCCCGAGGAAGAGATAGCTCAGGTTACAGTTGCTGACAACTTGTGTTTCGGTGATGTCCACATCCTTGCGGCTCATAATCGTTAAGACTTCACCGTCGATCATCGTGGCCGAAATAGTATCAATGACCATCCCCTGATGCGTCATCTGTACCGGCGCATTCCACTGACCGTCCGTTTGTGTCAAGGCATAAATATCCGAAACGCCCTCTTTGGCGCTCAGGAACAAAATACGGTCTGCGCATACGACAAACTTATCTGTCAGACCCGGAACAGCCTGCGGATACAATGCGCACACTTCGCCATCATAGGTAGAAATACCGCCGTTCGCATACCAGTAAAGCGTTCCGTTTTCATACACAGGATTGGAAATTGTACCTTCATCCAGTTTGGCTGTGCCGATGCGAAGAACTCTGTCGTTTACCGTGTCCAAATCCTTGTCGGTATCCTCCGCCACAGCAATGCCCTGCTCACCGACAGCGAGACCAACCACAGTGCCGGAAGGCTTCGCAATGAGTTTGGTGCCGGATGGATCGTTGGCGTATACGCTTGTTTCGGATGTAAGACCCAAGGGATCGTTGGCATTATTGCTTTGCCAAACGGTGGTTATTTTTCCGTTTACCGTGCCAATCTTAGGCATGGAAAGGAACTTGCCGTTTCCTTCTGCAACCGTCACGAAGTGCTCAAACTTGCCGGTTGCGGCATTAAATACAGCTGTCACCATATTCTGGTTTGCGCTGACAGCAAAAATATCGTCGGTCGCCGTAAAGAGACGGGCGCTGTCGCTGTAGGCGATATAAATCTTGGTTCCATCGCTATAGAGATACGGCGTGCTGTCTGCGGTACCGTTATTGTCGACACCCTCGGGTGTGCTCCAAGTGCCGGTGTCCTTGTTGTAAACAGAGTACATCACACGAGTGGCGTTGTATGCATTTCGTGAAGCATCCGCAGTAGTATACACCATGACGGTGGTATTTCCGGCGGTTGCAATCACAGGCTGATTGTTTCGATAGGTTCCTGTCAGCAAGTTGTGAATGGTGTTGTCCGCACTTTGTGCCGACACGAAACTGCCATCACCCAACCAAGCCGATTCTCCCTGCATATACGTTGTGTCCTGCAAAGTGAATGCCGACAAGTCATAGGGGCTGCTTGCCGCCTCTGCTTGTGCCGAAACCATTTGCCTTGCTGTTTTGGTGTACAAATTCCACGTCTTATGGGCGAACGACTTTTTGTAATCGAACATCAAGAAATACGCTTCCAGTCCCAATTCCCCGGTCAAATCCACTGTTTTGAACCCATGCGCCGAGGAGGTACCCAGCAATTCAAAAACAGCCGATAAATCTGCGTCACCGTAAGCGCCCACGCCAACCGCCTTACCGATGCCGACACCGCCGAAGGCGTTCAGACTCACGCCAAAGGTCAACGTACCATCCAAGGACCATGTGTGTGTTTGGAAGTTATAGGTACCGTTAAAGCCGGCCTTTGTCGAAAAATCTGCTCTGATGCGTACGGTAACGGGAATAACCCATGCAAAATATTGCCAGGTACAATCTGCAAGCTGCACCTTTACCGCCACAACAATGTTGACGGTTACGCTCTTCATGCCTTCGCCGTTCCATGCGCCCTCCGCATAACCGAGGAATGTTACGTCTACTTCGTTAAAGAAATTCGTGCTTGTTTGCTTTTTGGCAAGATTTTTCAGCTTTGTAAATCTGTCCTTCGTAATGGCCGTCTTGGCTCCATCTGCGTACTTGTTTATCGCAGCAAGGTTGTCCTTGACATTCTTTA
>JAQXLO010000250.1 GCA_029012165.1 Oscillospiraceae bacterium
GAAAATCCCCAGACCGTTGCCCCGGCGAATGTGGTCAAAGATCCAACAGCACATGGCGTAGGGCAAGGCGTCCACGTTGTCCGGCGTTGGGGTGCTGTCTGCCAGCGCCAGCATCTTTTGCTCAAATTCCTCTTGGGACATAATGTCCGGGACATCTTCGGTACGGGTGGCACGGACGGACAAATCCCTGCCCGCCTCCTCGATGGCAACGGTACCGTCCACCAAGGCGTTGACGCTGTATTCTCCGCCGAAATTGACGATGTGCACATCACAGCGCTTGCCCTGCACCTCGGGCAAATGCACCTCCTCGCCCGGCACGATGTGCAGGTCGATGGGTACGTCCTTGTAGGCGGCGATGGCACGCAGGGACGGATAGTACCGCCGGTGGTCGCTGATGACCATGAAGTCGTAGCCATGGCGGCGATAGTTGGCACAGACGACCGCCGGGTTCTGTCTGCCGTCGGAGCAGGTGGTGTGCATATGCAGATCGCCGATATACGGGTATCTGCCCACGAGATCCTGCTCCACGCAGTAGACGGGGAACTGGATCAGCTTTCTGCCGTCCTCCTGCAGAAAACGGATGAAGTGCAGCTGTTCCCTGTCAAAGGTATAGCGGAAGGTGAAGTTGCCGTCCGCATCGCTTTGGAGCGTAAGACGGCGGAAATTGCCCGTTGCGGGATGGAACTGGGGGTTGCCGTCATCCACGGGGATGATGTACACCGGGTACTGCGTGTTCGGTGCAAAGACCCGTCTGCCGCCCAGATCACGGATGTGGATCTCCGCCTCTTTTCCGACTGCGAATACTTTGGGATATACGTCAAAATTGTTCAGCATATCCTCGTCATAGTAGCCCATTTTTCTGTTCCTCCATATGAAAAGTTTTCATACAAAAGCCGCTGACGGTTGCATCAGCGGCCAAAAGATCATTTCTGTTTCATCTTCACAAGCTCACGGTAGCTGATCAGCTCAATGCCGTGGTCTTTGAAAAATTGGTGCGTCAGGGGATCCTTCATCAGCATATACTCCCAGTTTCTGCGCTTCCAAGAGCCGGTGATGGACTTCATCTCCTCTGTCGGCAGTGCGGGATGGATAAAGGTTTCGGTGATCCCCTCGGGGATATTGCCGTGGAACTGCAGGAAGTTGTCACGGAACTGCTCGTAGGTTTCCACACCTTTCAGGCACTTGACCTGATCGGTGAGAATCAGATAGTCCGGTGTGGGTACCTTGTACAGACGGCTGAGCACGCCGGAAAAACGGCAAAAGAACTTGTACAGCGCCAGCGGCACGCCGTCGGGACAGAACTCATCCTTGGGGGTCGTGCACATACGGAAGGGATATTTCTTATCCCGGCAAACCTTGAACACCTTCGGAAGCATGAGATACTTGCCGTTCATGCCGTAGAGGGAACCCATGTGGTTGTCGATCTGCGTGGGCTTCATGCCCCAAGACTCTGCTAGCTCGATCTGGGCTTTGACTTCGGCAATGGCCTCGCCGTATTTGCAGTGCGCCTCAAAATCCTCGTTCTCCGGCCACATTCTGCCCTCGGGATTGCGGATGGATCTGCCGCTCGTCAACGGCCCCCAAGGCCAGCGTTCCTCCCACTCATTGGTCAATGTCAGATGCACGCCGATGGCGTACTCGGGATGCTCCACGGAAAACTGCACCGCATCCTTCGCCTTGGGACACGGCATCATCACGGTGGAGGAGAGCAGATACCCGCCCGCAAACAGCTCCATCACCGCCTGATTGGCAGCGTCGCAAAGTCCGAAATCATCCGCATTGATAATGAGATACCTTGCCATATACAATTCCTCGTTTTCGTAATTTGCCCCATCATACCACTTTCGGCGCAAAATGTCAAGATTTTCCGTTTCTGCGCAAAGTACGCAGAAACACTTTCTGCTCGGGGGTAATGCGGTAGCTTTCCAGCGCTTTTTGAATCGCCTTGTTGTGCGTCCATGTCTCAAGGACACCCATTTGCAAAACGGGCAGTGCGGCTTCGTACTGCTTCGCCAGCGCCGTGGCAAAGTACCACGCCGCCATCATGCGGATATAGTATTCTTCGCTTTTGAGGTTTGCCACCCACTGCAAATACTCCGGGGAAAAGCTGTCGTCCAAAAAGTAGCGCATCAGCAGTCCCACCGCAAAGCGCACGGTGTAGGTTTCCTCGCCGGAGAGCCAGCGGCGGATGTGCTCCGGCAGCTTCTCTTGATGCTTGCCCAGCACCTTCGGCGCCATGCTGTCACAGGTCGCCCAGTTGTCCACATAGGGTAAAAAGGCGTCAAGCGCCGCAATGCAGGCATCAAAGTCCCGAATCTGCTCCACCAGAAAGGCGTGCAGATTATTTTCCTCGTAGTACCTGTGCGGGAGGGTGTGCAAAAACTCTGCCGCTTCGTCCGTTTTTGCGAACGCTTTGGCGAATTTGCGCAGCGCCGGGGTGCGCACGCCGATGATGGTTTCCATGTCCACCGTGGGCATCAGCTTCGCTTGGAACGCTCTGTATGCCTCGTCCTGCATGGAAAACAGTTCCTTTTGTACCGCTGTCATAGGACACCGCCTTGCAAAGAAAAAATCCGTGTGCTATACTTTCCGACGAAAAGAGGTGCGCCATGGAATACACACATATTGTACACGGCTTCCCGCCTGTCTTTGACGAGCACAGCCGCATACTCATCCTCGGCAGTCTGCCGTCTGTGCTGTCGAGAAAAAATCAATTTTACTACGGGCATCCGCAGAACCGCTTTTGGAAAGTGCTTGCCCGTCTGTGGGATGCACCCGTGCCGGAGAGCATCGAAGAAAAGAAAGCCTTTTTGCTCTCGCACGGCATTGCCCTGTGGGACGTGGTGGCGGAATGCGACATTGCCGGCTCCTCGGACGCCAGCATCCGCAACGTGATCCCCACCGACCTGCCGAAAATCCTGGACACTTGCGGCATACAAACCCTGTACGCCAACGGCGCCACCGCCGCAAAAATCTACAACCGCTGTCAAAGAGAACGCACGGGTCGTGAAATCGTCACGCTGCCCTCCACCAGTCCCGCCAATGCGGCGTGGAGCTTGGACAGGCTGTGTGATGCGTGGAGCGTCCTTTGTCGCTGAACGGACGCTTTATCTGCGAACCACCAGCAGGCTGTTGTATTCCTCCCGGATCAGCTTTTCCGTAGGGCGGCAAAGGTCGGCGGGTTCATTGCGCAGAACAAATTCGTCCCCCTTCTTGGTATACACCACGGAGGAACCGCCGCCGTCCAAATTGACGGCACGGTCTGCGCCGAAAGAGAGCATGAGTTTTGCCAAATCGACCAACGATGCGCCGTTGGAATAGGCGGGTATTCTCCCGTCCACTGCTAAAAGAAGAATGGTGCCGTCCTTTTTGACGCCTGCCGCCGTTCGGGGATGGCGGACATAGGCAAACGGCTCCAAGGGTCCCCACTGCGAAAGCTTGCCGTCGCATACGATCATTTGCAGTCCTGCCGCCGCTTGATAGATGTTTTCCGGCAGCTGCGGCTGCTCGGACAGACGGGCGACCACGGGCGTGCCGTCCCGCAGCACGCCGATAAAGGGGCGGTCGATGTCCCCGTTGGCAACGACCTTGCCGTTCTTTACGCACAGTCCCGAGGGATGTCCGTCCCCGAACATATCAAAAAAATCCGCATTGGTCGCTGCCAAAACCGGCTGACCGTTTCGCACGGCGGCGTCGATCATGTCCGGCACGGTGGCACGGACACCGACGCTTTCATAGCCGTCCTGCGGCGTGCCGATATAGAGTGTATTCTTTTGGCTGTCGATCTCCAGCAGGAATGCGTGCACCGGCGCACCGGCTTTGTCCCCATAGAGAATATGGCGGTAGCAAAGCCCGTCGGCAATCTCCTGCGTTTCCGTTTTCCGTACCGAAAGACCGTTGTCATAGGCGTTCAAAAGCGCCGCTTCGTCGGCAAATTCGGGAACGTACTCCCACATATGGTAACACAGGTCGCCGTCCTCGGCACTGTCCAGTGCCGTGAGCAAAAGCGGCATCCCCGCTGTCAGCCGTGCCCTTTCCACAAACCAGAAATGTGTCAGCAGGTCATACGGCTCCCGGTCATTGAAGCAGTCCGTATAGGTTTCGTCCCCCACCGTCAGCTGCACGGCATAGTAGGCGCACTCCAAATGCACCACGATTTTGACAGTTTCGCCGACTTCCAGATACTCTGCACCGCCGAAATCGTCCTCGTCCATCGGCTGGGCATTCGCCCGGATCGTTTCGTACATTTCAATGCCCCTCTCTGTCACTGCACACGCAGTTTTTCCGACTGTTCCCTGTCCGGGTTGACGGTCAGGGTGTTGTACACATGGTAGATCACCTTGCCCGGCTTTGCCCCGACAGGCTTTTTTAAATGCTTGGCAAAGGTGTAGTCCACCGGCACCTGCGCCGATTCCCTCGCCCGGCTGTTGTAGGCGGCGATCATGGCCGCCTGCTCGATGGTGGTCGGCGGGATCTCCCGTCCCTCGGACACGACGATCACATGGGAGCCGGGAATCTTTTGCGTGTGCAGCCAAAGGTCGCTGTTTCGTGCCGTCTTGAGAGACAGCTTGTCATTCTGTATATTGTTGCGCCCGACCAAAATGCGGAATCCGTCCGTGGAGCGGTATTCCATGGGCGGCAAAGGCTTCGGATTTTTAACGCCCGACTTGGTATGC
>JAQXLO010000251.1 GCA_029012165.1 Oscillospiraceae bacterium
GTTTGGCAGTCCCGTTCAGGAATTTGTGTTGAAGCGATAATTCCCGGCTTGGCAAATGGGGCGTATCTAACCGATGCCCTCAACAGAGAATTTTTGTTCGACCATTTTCAGAGTGAAATTATCCGACTTTTTCAACAGAGAATATTATCCTACCTTATCCTACCGCATCCCCACCGGGTAGGATACTGTCCTACTTTATCCTACCGCATCCCACCAAGTAGGATTTATCCTACTTTATCCTACCGTGTCTCACCGGGTAGGATTTTATCCCACCTTATCCTACTTTATCCCACCGGGTAGGATATTATCCCACTTTATCCTACCGCATCCCACCGAGTAGGATTATCCTACCTTATCCTACCACATCCCACCGAGTAGGATTATCCTACCTTATCCTGCTACATTCCACCGGGTAGGATATTATCCTACTTTATTCTACCGCATTCCACCGGGTAGGATACTATCCTACCTTATCCTACTTTGTCTCACCGGGGAATTCCAAAAAGCGTTGAGCAATGAAATTTTTCTCTTCACGGAATTTTGTGGGATTTGTGCTTCGCACCGGGGAACCCCCGGCGAGGGCTCCCCTCCTGCGCTTTTTTATTGCCCAGAATTTCGCCGAATGCGGTCGGCGACCAAAGGCGCCACCTTTGGAATCCGGCAAGCCTTTAAAAAGGCTTGAGCGAAACTTTTAATCCTACAAAAAACCGTGTTGAAACATATTTTTATGGAGGGTTTTCATGAAAGAATTCAAGCAGAAAGTCAGTGTGACTTTGGATTGCAGTCTTGTTATTGATCTGAAGAAACAGGCACGGGAGGAAGGACGTTCCTTTTCCCAGCTTTTGAACATGATTTTGAAAGCGTATCTTGCAAGCAAAAAAGAAGTTCAATTCTAATTTGGGAGGTATTTCTGTGCGTAATTTGCTGGTCACGATGCGTTACGACGGCACGCACTACCACGGCTGGCAGGTGCAGGAGAATGCCGTCACCGTACAGCAGACATTTCAGGATGCGCTGGAAAAGCTGTTCGGTGAACGTCTGCCGGTCACGGGCTGTTCCCGCACGGATTCCGGCGTGCACGCACTGATGTACTGCTGCAATTTTCGCACGGAATCCGCCATCCCCTGTGAAAAGCTTCCCTATGCGCTCAATGCGCATTTGCCCGATGACATCGGGGTCTATGCCTGCAAGGAGGTGCCTATGGATTTCCACGCACGCTACGCCTGCAAGGGCAAGCGGTATATCTACAAAATACACAACAGTCCCTTTCGTGACCCCTTTGCCATGGGCTACGCCTGCCCCTACCGCCCGAATCTCTGCGCAGAACTGCTGGATGCGCAGGCGAAGGATTTCATCGGCACCCACGACTTTGCCGCCTTTGCCGCATCGGGCGGCAGTGTGGAGGACACGGTGCGCACGGTGCAGGATGCGTGTGTATACCGGGACGGGGAGACGGTGTGCTTTGAAGTGCAGGCGGACGGCTTTCTGTACAACATGGTGCGGATCATGACGGGTACGCTTTTGGGCATTGCCGAGGGCAAGATTCCGCAGGGCGACATTCCGAAGATCATAGACAGCCTTGATCGCAACCGTGCGGGTGTTACCGCACCGCCGCAGGGGCTGTATTTAAAAGAAGTCTTTTATTAAGGGCAACACCGCACAAATTGCGGCGCACGCCTTAAGGAGGTATGATACCATGGCAAACAAGCGCAGACTTTCCCGCACAGGGTCAATAATCCTGCGTACGGCTGTGGCACTTTTGATCGTATTCGGCGCACTGTTTGCGGCATCCCGAACCTTTGCCACCGTGCCGATGTCCAATCTCGGCGATGTGTTCGCTTCCTTTTCCGTCAAAGACAAAAGCACCTTCCCCTACGCCGTCGATTCCGCCTCGGTGATTCGCATGGCGCCGGTGGGTTCGGGCGTGTGCGTGCTGCGTGCAGGGCGGTGCGATATCTTGAACCGCAGCGGAAAAGTTTTGCAGACGGTGCAGTATACATACAGTCAGCCGGCCATCGACACCAGAAACGGTCGTGTACTGCTGTATGAACGAGGCGGCACACGGTATATGCTCTTGAGCAAAACCAAGACGCTCTACAGCGGGGAAACACAGCAGAGCATCCTGACAGCCGCCCTTGCAGACGACGGACGGTTCGCCGTGGCGACGACGGCGGAGAGCGCCAAAAGTGTGCTGACGGTGTATAAGGCATCGGGCAGGGAAATGTTCAGCTTTAAATGTGTGTCGGAATACGTGACGGATATTGCCTTTTCCGGCGGCGGCGTGGCGGTCGCCGTGTCCGGCGTGCAGGATGCGCAGCCCTATTCCAGACTTTTGCTGCTCAGCTTCAAGGAAACGGAGCCGAAAGCCGATCTGCGATTCGCCGATACGATTTTCTTCCATGTGCACAGCAGCGGAAAAACAACGGCGGCGTGCAGCAAATCCCTGTTCACCGTGATGCGCAGCGCCGAAAAAGAGCGGGAAGAAGCCTTCGACAGCGACACGCTCCAGTTTTTCTGCGCCGATGAAAAGGGCAGATCGACCATGATCCTGCTTCCCTACGGCAACGAGTATGCCTCCAAGCTGCGTGGTCTGCAAGCCAACGGCAAGGTCGCTTTTGAGGTGGAGTGCGGCGAAAAGATTTTGGCTGCCGCCCGAAGCAGCAGCTACACCGCCGTGCTGACGGATAAGGCGGTGCTGACCTATAATAATTCCGGCACCAAAGTGGGTACACTGACACTGACGGACTCTGCACGGGACATCTGTCTTTCGGGGCAAAATCTGTATGTTTTGTTCCACGACCGCATCGAACGCTTCCCCTCTGCCGGCGATCATACGCAAAAAACGGAAAACAGTTGAAACATGGAGGGTTTCATGGTATACTGCTCTGTAAGGCGACGGATACAGTCGGCGGGATAAACACAGAAAGGAAAAATTATGGAACTTGCCTATATTGTGGACGCAGTTTTGCTGCTGCTGTTTTTGTTTACGGTTCTGCACGCAGCACGGGTGGGACTGGCAAAGTCCCTTGCGGGCATCCTTGCGTGGATCGCCGCATCGGTGATCGCACTGCAGTGCTGCGCACCGGCGGCGGAGCGGGTCTACGTCTATTTCTTTCAGGATCGGGTGATTTCCTCCCTGCAAACACAGATGGAAAGCGCCGACGGCGTGCAGGCGGCAGCGGACGGCGTTCGCACCGTGCTGCAGGAACTGCCGTCGTTTGTGGTGGATGCGGCAAAGTCTTTCGGTCTGGACACCGAGGCATTGGTGCAAAAAACGGAAAGTCTCGACACACTCTCCGCAAACGCCGCACAAACGGTGGAGCGGACGGTCTTTGCGCCCATCTGCACTGCCGCACTGAAGGCGATCCTGTTCCTCGTGCTGTTTGTGCTCATTGCCGCACTGGGACAGCTGCTGCTGCATCCGGTATGCGGGTTGATCGAAAAAACGCCGGTCATCGGTTCGGCGAACCGAACCTTAGGCGGCGTGTTGGGCATTCTCAAGGGCGCCGTGCTGGTGGCGGTGCTGGCGATCTTGGCCAAGGTGGCGGCAGGCTTTACGGACGGTCCATTTGCACAGGCTGTGGAACAGTCCAAGCTTGTCTCTGTCATTGCAGAGAGTCCGTTTGCCAACGGATTTTTTGAATAAAAAACAGGTGTGTGAAAACGATGAATCAAAATGTAAAAGATCTCTTTAAAAACTGGAAAACGGTTCCCAATCTGCTTTCCCTGCTGCGCATCCTCATGGTACCGATCATGGCGGTGCTGTTTGTCAAGGGCTATCCGATCTGGGCGGTGTTTGTGCTGTTTCTGTCGGGCGTCAGCGATTTCCTCGACGGCAAGATCGCCCGCCGCTTCAACCAGATCAGTGATTTGGGCAAGATTCTTGACCCCGTTGCCGACAAGGCTACGCAGATCACCGTGGCGGTTTTGTTGTTTCTGTTTTTCCGCAGTGCGCAAAACTCGCCGGAGCTGACTGCCTTCAGCTGGGTATTCCTGCTGTTTGTGGGCAAGGAGCTGCTAATGGTTCTGATCAGCATCGTGCTGCTTGCCATGGGACTTCGTCCCGGCGCCGCAGAGATCTGGGGCAAGGTCGCAACGTTTGTGTTCTATGCCGTTATGGTTTTCATCATCGCCTTCGGTCCCGAGATCGGCGCATTCCACACCTTCTGGACGGCGCCGGCCTGGCTGCTGCAGACCCTTGTGTGGATCTCCGTTGCACTGTGCTTTGTGGCACTGCTCAGCTATGCCCCCGGAACCTACAAACTCATCAAGAACAGAAAGCAGAAATAATCAAGGAGTTTAGTCAATGAAACAAGTACTTTGCAGCAAGTGCAAACAGCGTCCTGCTATGTTCTTCATCACCAAGGTGGAGGGCGACAAAAGCACGCAGGAAGGTCTGTGCATGAAGTGCGCAATGGAAATGAATATCGGTCCCATCAAGCAGATGATGCAGAGCATGGGCATCTCCGAGGACGATGTGGACAGCATCGCCGAGCAGTACGATGAGATGATGGAGGACGGTTCCTTTGAGCCGGGCGGCGCAGGGACGATGCCCTTCATGCAGAATTTCTTTTCCCAAATGGAAAAAAAGGACGAGCAGAACGAGCCTGCCGAAGAGAAGAAAAAACATAAAAAGAAGGAAAAGTCCGACAAGAAGGACAAAAAAGAACGCAAGTTCCTGTCCATGTACTGCACGGACTTGACGGAAAAGGCACGCAACGGACAGTTGGATCGGATCATCGGCAGAGAAAAGGAGATCGAGCGCACGGTGCAGATTTTGTGCCGCCGCTCCAAGAATAATCCCTGCCTGATCGGCGAGCCCGGCGTCGGAAAAACCGCCATCGCCGAGGGTCTTGCCTTGCGCATTGCGGCGGGGAATGTGCCGGTGCGCCTTTTGGAGAAGGAGATCCACCTGCTGGATCTGACGGCGCTGGTGGCGGGTACCCAGTTCCG
>JAQXLO010000252.1 GCA_029012165.1 Oscillospiraceae bacterium
CCGCAGACTTGCTAACGCAAGTCAAGGGATTTATGTGTAAGCTGACGGAATAAGATTCAAGCAAGGCGTGTGCCGCAATTTGTGCGGTATTGCCCAGAATTTCGCCGACTGCGGTCGGCGACCAAAGGCGCCGCCTTTGGAATCCGCAAGCCTTTAAAAAGGCTTGAGCGAAACTTTTAATCCAACAAAAATCCGTGATGAAGCAAAAATTACATTATTTGCCGCATCGGCATATATCTTTGCGGCGGAATGGAGTTTATTATGAAGAGTGATGCTCTGAAAAACGGAATGCAGAATGCACCGCACCGTGCCCTGTATCACGCACTGGGTCTGACGGAGGAGGAAGTCTCCCGTCCTTTGGTTGGTATCGTCAGCTCCTACAATGAGATCGTCCCCGGTCACATGAATCTGGACAAGATCGTGGACGCCGTCAAGCTTGGCGTGGCCATGGCGGGCGGTACCCCCATTGTTTTCCCGGCAATCGCTGTGTGTGACGGCATCGCCATGGGTCATACAGGCATGAAGTATTCTTTGGTCACCCGTGATCTGATCGCAGACAGCACGGAAGCCATGGCAATGGCGCACGGCTTTGATGCGCTGGTTATGGTGCCCAACTGCGACAAAAACGTCCCCGGGCTGCTGATGGCGGCGGCACGTTTGAATATTCCCACCGTGTTTGTCAGCGGCGGTCCGATGCTTGCAGGGCACGTGGACGGTCACAAGACCAGCTTTTCTTCCATTTCTGAAGCGGTTGGCGAATACAATGCGGGCAAGATCGACGAGTGCAAACTGCACGAGTATGAATGCAAGACCTGCCCGACCTGCGGCTCCTGCTCGGGTATGTATACTGCAAACTCCATGAACTGTCTGACAGAGGCGCTTGGTATGGGTCTCAAGGGCAACGGCACCATTCCGGCCGTGTATTCCGCCCGTATCGAGCTTGCCAAGCACGCCGGCATGGCTGTCATGGAATTGGTTCGCAAAAATATTCGCCCCCGTGACATTATGACGCAGGATGCGCTGATGAATGCATTGACGGTGGATATGGCGCTCGGCTGTTCTACGAACAGTATGCTTCACCTTCCCGCCATTGCCCACGAATGCGGCATCGAGATCAATCTGGACATTGCCAACCAGATCAGCGAAAAGACGCCCAATCTCTGCCACCTTGCCCCTGCGGGCAGAACATATATGGAGGAGCTGGATGAGGCAGGCGGCGTGTATGCCGTGATGCATGAGCTGAACAAAAAGGGTCTTTTGCACACCGATTGCATGACGGTCACCGGCAAGACGGTGGGCGAGAATATTCAGGGCTGTGTGAATCTCAACCCCGACGTGATTCGTCCCATCGAAAATCCCTACAGTGAGACCGGCGGCATCGCCGTGCTTCGAGGCAATTTGGCGCCCGAGGGCAGTGTGGTCAAGCGTTCTGCCGTTCTGCCTGAAATGCTGGTGCATGAAGGTCCCGCCAGAGTATTCGAGTGTGAAGAGGATGCACAGGCGGCGATCAATGCGGGCGAGATCAAGCCCGGCAACGTGGTGGTGATCCGCTATGAAGGACCCAAGGGCGGACCGGGTATGCGTGAAATGCTCAATCCCACCTCGGCGATCATGGGCATGGGACTGGGCAACAGCGTTGCATTGATCACCGACGGTCGATTCAGCGGCGCAACCCGTGGCGCCTGTGTCGGTCATATTACACCTGAAGCGGCGTCCGGCGGTTTGATCGGCGTTGTGGAGGACGGCGATATTATTCGCATCGACATTCCCGGCAACAAGATCGAGCTGAAAGTGGACGATGCTATCCTTGCAGAAAGAATGAAGAACTTTGTGCCGAAAAAGAAGGAGCTTTCCGGCTACCTCAAGCGCTATGCGGCGCTGGTTTCCGGCGGTGCCTACGGCGCAATTCTGAACTGATGTACCATGAAAGATTTATGGATTCGACTTCAAACCCTTTGCGTTTTTCGCCAGCTGCTGAAAGAGGACGTTTTACGGCTGCTCTGTGCCTATTTGGAGCAGCCGTCCAATGACGCCTATGCTGCATTTGTGGCTGCTTTGTATACTGCAAACGGGGGAGATTTGGGTAAATATATTCGCTCTGTTTGTGAAAACAGCGAAAACGTATATGTCTGCACCGTCGGCTGTGGGCAGGCTGTGCCGCCGCACATTCACGATGCGCTGGTTCATGAACTGCAAACCTTGCAGGACGCTGCCGATCTGACGCCGCAGAAGCTGCGCAGTCTGATGGATTACGACGGCTTTTTGCCTGAATTTTTGTCCGGCAATGTGGACATTGCCGCCGCATACCGCCACCGCACGGAGAATATTTCCAAGTACGGGTACGGCATTTATGCTAAAAACCGGATGTTCTATGTGGACGAGCAGGACGGCATCGTTCCCGTTCGGCATCCGGATCAGACGAAGCTGTCCGATCTGGTGGACTATGACCGTGAGCGGGGCATTATCTTGGACAACACCAAGGCGCTCCTTGCGGGAAAACCTGCCGCCAATATTCTGATGACAGGGGATGCAGGCACCGGCAAATCCTCAACAGTCAAGGCGATCGGCAACGCCTTGTATTCGGAGGGTCTGCGCATTATCGAGGTGCGCAAGGATCAGCTTCGTGCGATTCCGAAGCTTCTGAATGAGCTGGCACACAACCCTTTGAAGTTTGTGCTGTTCATCGACGACCTTTCGTTCCTGAAGGATGACGACAACTTCAATGCACTGAAAGCAGTTCTGGAAGGTTCCGTTTCCGCAAAGTCCGACAATGTGGTGATCTACGCCACCAGCAACCGCCGCCATATCATTAAGGAGACCTTTTCGGACAGGGAAGGAGACGATGTGCACCGCAACGATACCATGCAGGAGCTGGTCTCTTTGTCGGAGCGGTTCGGCATTCATGTTACGTTCAGCAAACCGAGCAAGCAGACATTCCTGCGCATCGTGCATCATCTGGCTGAGGAAAGCAAGATCCAAATGCCGACACAGGAACTGGATCTGCTGGCGGAGCGTTTCGCATTGGAGCGCGGCGGAAGATCTGCAAGACTGGCGCGGCAGTTTATTGACGGACTGCTGTCCCGCACCGAGGTGCAGTAATCGTGTATTTTGATGATATTTTATTGCACACAAAAATTTCCATACCTCCGGTTGTGATCGAGAAACAAAAGATGCTGGATTTTGCCCGCCTTTACGACAACATTCCTCTGCACACGGACGAAGAATATGCCAAGACAACCGCTTTCGGCAAGCTGATTGCCCCCGGTGTGATGTCCTTTATGTCCGTTTGGGCGCAGTATTTGCAGGTGGACATTCTCGGTGAGGAACTGCTTGCGGGATTGTCTACCAAAATTGAGTGGCACAAGCCTGTTTTTGCTGAGGATACTCTGTTTGCTGAGGCGGAAGTGACGAATCTTGCGGAACGAAGCGACAAAAACGGAATCGTTGAGCTGACGTTTCGTGTAAAAAATCAACATGGTGTATCTGTTTTAACAGATATGACGCAAGTGATTGTCAAAAGACGCAGGCAATAATGCAGAAATTATGCATATTTTTTCAATCTAAAAAAATTTATGTTGAAAAAATGAAATAGATGCGGTATAATAGTTTGTATGTTTTAAGCAGGATTGTTTTTTGACAGTATTTTTGCGCCGATGTATGCGGTGTTGAAAATAAAAAAATTAAAGAGAGGGAAAACAAATGAAAAAGTTTACCAAAGCCATGTGTCTCGTTTGTGTTTTGGCATTGGCTGTGACTGCTTTTGCCGCCTGCGGCGGTGCGAAGTCCAACAGCTATACCGCCAACAACACAGAGTTCGTCATCGGTATGTCCGGTCCTCTGACCGGCGGCGCCGCGATCTACGGCACTGCGGTTCGGAATGCGGCCGAAATGGCAGTTGAGGAAATCAACGCCAACGGTGGTCTGAACGGCACCATGTTCAAGCTGGTTGCGATGGACGACAAGCATGACGCATCCAACATTGCCACCAACTACGCTTCTCTCTATGAGGGCGGTATGCAGGTGTCTCTCGGCACCGTCACCACGGCTCCCGGTCTGGAATTCAAGACCTATGCCAACGACGACAACGTGTTCTTCCTGACGCCTTCCGCTTCCGGTGACGACATCCCTGAGTTCGAGACCGGCTACCAGATGTGCTTCGCAGACGGCAATCAGGGTAAAGTTGCCGCAAGCTATGTCAACGAGAACTGCAAGGGTCAGACCATCGGCGTCTTCTACAAGACCGATGACGCATACTCCAAGGGTATCTTCGATCAGTTCAAAGAGAATCTGGATGCAAGCATCACTACCGTGGACACCTCTTTCAACGATGCCACTGCAACGGATTTCAGCACCCAGATCGACACGCTCAAGGACTGCAAATTCATCTTCATGCCCATTTACTATGATCCCGCTTCTCTGTTTATGACGCAGGCTGTCGGCACCATTGCAAATGATGCCATCTACTACGGCTGTGACGGTTTGGACGGTATCGACTCCAAGGAAGGTTTTGACATCAACTCCATCCCGCAGGAAGTTTCCATGCTGTCCCACTTCAACTCTAAGGCAACCGATGGCCCTTCCGCAGAATTCATCCAAAAGTATGTTGCAAAATACGGTGCAGATACCCTGAACCAATTCGGCGCTTCCGCATATGACTGTGTTTATGCAATCTATACCGCCATGAAGGAAGCCTATGAAGCAGACAACAGCTCCATCTACGTGACCATGAGTGCCTCTGAGCTGTCCGATATTCTGAAGGCAAAGTTCCAGAACGGCTTCACCTTTACCGGTGTGACCGGCGACGGCAAGGAAATCTCTTGGGAGGCAGACGGCACAGTCAACAAGACCGCCATCAAGTACATCATCAAAGAAGCTGACTAAGACAAACCTCGCAATAATCGAATAAGGTGCAGCCCATTTTGAGCCGCACCTTATTCGTATACTTTACAATGGCAGGGTAGATTATGGATTTTATTACGACATTTATCAATGGATTAAGTCTGGGCGGCATTTACGCAATGATCGCTCTCGGTTACACTATGGTCTATGGCATCGCCAAGATGCTGAATTTTGCCCATGGTGACATTATCATGGTCGGCGGCTACACTATTTTGGTTGTCCTGAATCTGTGCGGCAATCCGATTCTTGCCACGATTGCGGCAATCGTGCTTTGCGTTGTTTTGGGCGTTGTGGTGGAAAAACTGGCGTATAAACCACTGCGCGGCGCTTCCAATTTGGCGGTGCTGATTACGGCAATCGGCGTGAGCTATTTGCTGCAAAGTCTTGCACAAATCATTTTCGGCTCCGCATCCAAGATGGTAAATATCGCAAACCTCGGTGTTCTTCAAGTGGGTTCCATCAAGATTCAGGGGTACACTTTGTTCACGCTGATCTGCACAATCGTCGTAATGATCGCCTTGACCTTGTTTATCCGTTACACAAAGCTCGGCAAAGCCATGCTGGCCGTTTCCGAGGATAGGGGAGCGGCGCAGCTGATGGGAATCAATGCCAACCGCATTATCACCATCACCTTTATCATCGGCTCTGCCCTTGCCGCAGTAGCGGGTCTGTGCACCTTGATGAAAGCACCCAGCATCAACAGCACCTTCGGCGCTATGCCCGGTATCAAGGCATTCACCGCAGCGGTTATCGGCGGCATCGGCTCGATCCCCGGCGCCATGTTGGGCGGCATTTTGCTCGGTGTAGTGGAAAGTATTTCCAACAAAATTACAGTCATTGCTCCATACACGGATGCCATCGAATTTGGGATATTGATCGTGATTCTTCTGATTCGTCCCACCGGGATCCTTGGAAAGAAACGCAGAGAGAAGGTGTGATCGCATGACAAAAACAACAGACAAAAACGTTCAAAACACTTCTCCGATCAAGCAAAAGGGACAGTGGAAGAGTTTCCTGAATTACATCGTGATTGGCGGAATTCTAATTTTCTTTTTGATTTTTTCCATGGTCGGCGGTATGAAATCCTCTACCCAGTATCTTTTGGAAAAAATTGCGATCGCCATGATCCTCGCAGTTTCCCTTTCCATGGTTGTCGGATTCCTCGGTGAACTCAGCCTCGGTCATGCCGGGTTTATGTGTGTCGGCGCCTATCTTGGCGGCAAAACAGCGGTACTTTTGGTTCCCGCTCTGGGAAATGGGCTTCCAACGCTTCTGATTTCTCTGGTCGTCGGCGGCTTGAGCGCTGCAATTTGCGGCATAATCGTCGGATTGCCTGCACTGCGTTTACGAGGGGACTATCTTGCCATTGTCACTTTAGCGTTCGGTGAAATTGTGAAATCCATTTTCATGAATTCTTCATCGGATTCCTTTGGCGGTGCGCTGGGACTGAAAACGCCGCGTTATGACCGCAATTCCCTGTTTATCTTTTCGTTCGTTCTGGTTCTTCTCACACTGGCTGTCGTGCAAAATGTGATTCGCAGCCGCCACGGACGTGCTGTTACCGCTATTCGTGACAGCGAGATCGCTGCAAGAGCGACAGGCATTAGCGTCACTCGGTATAAATTGATCGTGTTTGCCATGTCCGCTTTCTTTGCCGGAATCGCAGGCGTTCTCTACAGCTTCAGCAATCAGACCGTGCAAAGCGTCAAGTTTGGCTTTAACTATTCCATTGAAATTTTGGTGATGGTCGTTCTTGGCGGCATGGGTTCCATCAACGGCTCTTTGATTGCATCGGCATTGATTACATTCCTGAACGTGAGGCTGGCTACTGTTTTGACCGGCAATCTTGCTGTCCTGCAAAACCTGATCTACGCACTTGTTTTGATTTTCATTGTAATCTACAAAAATGCGCCGTCATTGAGCGGTTTGCGTGAAAAGATGCGCTTTCAGAATCTCCTGCACAAAAACAAAAAACCGAAAGGAAGCGAATGACGATGGCTGAATATGTTTTAGAAACCCGTCATCTCGGTATCCGTTTCGGCGGATTGAAAGCGGTCGATGACGTTAACATCCAAATCAAAAAAAATCAAATCTACGGGTTGATCGGTCCCAACGGTGCCGGAAAAACTACGGTTTTCAACCTCGTCACGGGGGTGTATGCGCCGACAGAGGGAGAGATATACTTAGACGGTCAATGGATCGGCGGTCTTTCCCAGGAAAAAATCAACCACATGGGTATTGCCCGCACTTTTCAAAATATCCGTTTGTTCAATAATATGTCCGTCATTCAAAATGTAATGGTCGGTTTGCACCATGACCCTGATTTCAATTCCGGGTTTCTCTCCACGATCTTCCGTTTGCCGAAGCATTTTCAGGTCGAAAAGGGAATGCGTGCTCGGGCACTCAAGTTGTTGGAGCTGTTCGATTTACAGGGAGAACAGAATGAGAAGGCATTTAACCTGCCCTACGGCAAACAGCGAAAGCTGGAAATCGCCCGTGCGTTGGCGACCGATCCCAAACTCTTGCTGTTGGATGAGCCGGCGGCCGGCATGAATCCCCAGGAGACGGACGAATTGATGGAGACGATCCGCAGGGTTCGGGATGAGTTTGACATGACCATTCTGCTGATCGAGCACGATATGAGTTTGGTTTCCGGCACCTGCGACGAAGTTACGGTTCTCAATTTCGGTACCACGCTGGCGCAGGGTACGGTCAGTGAAGCACTCTCGGATCCCGAGGTTATTCGTGCCTATCTCGGCGATGATAATTAAGGGGGACGGAACATGGCTTTGTTAGAAGTTGAGAATCTCAAGATTCATTATGGGCTGATTCAGGCGATCAAGCAAGCGTCCTTTGAGGTGAATCAAGGCGAGATCGTTGCGCTGATCGGCGCAAACGGTGCAGGCAAGACCACCATCATGCACGCCATTTGCAACCTGATTCCTAAATTCGCCGGCAAAGTGACTTTTGATGGCACGGATATTACCAATCTTGCAGCGCATAACCTGGTTTCCATGGGCATAGCACAGGTTCCCGAGGGACGCCGCATATTTCAGGAGTTGACGGTTGCGGAGAACCTTCGTCTCGGTGCATTTACCCGTTCAGACAAAAAAGAGATCGCCGAAACGCTGGAGCAAATCTACGAGCGCTTTCCGATTCTGAAACAGCGTTCCAAGCAGATCGCAGGTACTCTTTCCGGCGGCGAACAGCAGATGCTGGCCATGAGCCGTGCGTTGATGTCCCATCCGAAGCTGCTTTTGTTGGATGAGCCGAGCATGGGTCTTTCCCCACTGTATGTCAACACCATCTTCGACATGATCAAAAAGGTCAACGAAGAGGGAACCACAGTACTACTGGTGGAACAGAATGCCAAAAAGGCGCTCGCCATCGCCGACCGTGCTTATGTTTTAGAGATCGGCAACATCGTCAAAACTGGCACCGGCAAAGAGCTGAGTGCGGATGACAGCATCCGCAAGGCGTATCTTGGCGGCTGAGTAAATATGAAAAAAGATGGAACTGTTTTCTACAGCTCCATCTTTTATTTTGGCGCATCACGGATTTTTGTGGGATCCAAAGTTTCGGTCAAGCCTTTTTAAAGGCTTGCGGATTCCAAAGGCGGCGCCTTTGGTCGCCGACCGCAGTCTGCGAAAACTCAAACAACACCAAAAGCGCAGGAGGGGAGCCGAAACAGTTCGGTGGACTGTTTCGGCGTGGGGAACCCTCGCCGGAAGTTCCCCGGTGCGAAGCACAAATCCCACAATTTTCCGTGAGGAGCGTATTTTTTGATATTATGTAATGCTGAACAGCATATCGCCGTAGGACGGATACGGCCAGTATTCTTTTGCGGTGATGGTTTCTGCTTCGTCAATGGCGGAGCGAAGCTGTGCCATGCAGGGGAGAACCGAATCTTTGTAGAACAGTGCGGCTTCAGCGGAGTCGCTGATTTGATTTTCTTCTGCAAGCACGGCTTCTAACATGGTTGGTTGGAGGAATGCGGTGTTGATTAGAGTGCACAATCTGCTCGCTGTATCTTCTTCATACGGACAGGGAAGATGGGGGAGCGTAGTTTTCTTGGCGGCGATTGTCTCGCAGAGAAAACGGCTGTATTTGCTTATGGCGGGCAAGAGATCTTTTTGTGCCATATCGAGCATTGTCAAGGCTTCGATGTTCAGGACTTTGCAGTAGTTTTCCAAAAGAATTTCCGCTCGGGAGCGAACCTCCAACTCGGAGTATATTTTGTGCTTCGTGAACAGTGCAAGATTCTTTTCGTCTGTGTAGTGCATGAGTGCTTCGGGAGTGGTACGCAGATTCAAAAGTCCCCGCTGTTCGGTCGCTTCCTTGAGCCATGCGTCGTCATAACCGTTCCCGTTGAAAATGATTCTTTTGTGCTTGCGGATCGTCTGACGAATCAATTCATTCAGTGCGGTGTGGAAATCTTCAGCGTTTTCCAGTGCGTCGGCGAACTGGCACAGGGATTCGGCAACGGCGCTGTTGATCATAACATTGGCGCAGGCGATGGTATCGGCAGAGCCAAGCATACGGAACTCGAATTTATTGCCTGTGAACGCAAAGGGGGAGGTGCGGTTTCTGTCGGTGGTGTCCTTGGGGAATTTCGGCAAAACGTGTACGCCGATACGCATGAGGGATTTTTCTTTGGCGTCGTATGCAGTACCGGCTTCGATTGCGTCGAGAATTTCGCTCAGCTCATCTCCGAGGAACATGGAGACGACAGCCGGCGGCGCTTCGGCGGCGCCAAGACGGTGGTCATTTCCTGCGCTGGCCACAGAGATGCGCAGCAGATCCTGATACTCGTCCACAGCCTTGATGACGGCGCACAGCATCAAAAGGAACTGCGCATTTTCAAACGGCGTTTCGCCCGGTTCCAGAAGATTGACACCGGTATTGGTTGAAATGGACCAGTTGTTATGCTTACCGCTGCCGTTGACGCCCGCAAAAGGTTTTTCGTGCAGCAGACAGACCATGTTGTATTTTGCGGCGACTTTTTTCATCACCTCCATGATGAGCTGATTGTGATCGGAGGCAATGTTGGTCGTCGTGAAAATAGGCGCAAGTTCATGCTGTGCAGGTGCGGCTTCGTTATGTTCGGTTTTGGACAGAACGCCCAGCTTCCAAAGCTCTTCGTCCAGTTCTTTCATGAAAGCGGCAACTCTCGGTTTGATGGTACCGAAATAGTGGTCATCCAGTTCCTGCCCCTTGGGCGGCTTAGCGCCAAAGAGGGTGCGACCGGTGTAGATCAGGTCTTTGCGCTTTTTGTAAACATCCTTGTCAATCAGGAAATACTCCTGCTCCGCACCAACGGTAGTCTTGACAGAGGTTACGTCCTCGTTGCCGAACAGCTTGAGTACACGCATGGCCTGCTTATTGATTGCCTCCATGGAGCGAAGCAAAGGTGTTTTTTTATCCAGTGCTTCACCGCCATAGGAGCAAAACGCTGTCGGGATGCAAAGCGTACCGTCCTTAATGAACGCATAGGAAGTCGGATCCCATGCCGTATATCCTCTCGCTTCAAAGGTGGCTCGGATACCGCCGTTGGGAAAGGAGGAGGCGTCCGGCTCGCCCTTGACAAGTTCTTTGCCGGAAAACTCCATGATAACTCCATTATCGCCGTACGGCGAGATAAAGCTGTCGTGTTTTTCCGCAGTGATGCCTGTCATGGGTTGGAACCAGTGTGTATAGTGCGTGGCGCCGTGCTCAACAGCCCAGTCTTTCATGGCGTTGGCGACAACGTTGGCGACGCCCAGATCAAGACTTTTGCCGTCACGGATGGTTTTTTTCATGGCCTTATAGGTGTCTTTCGGAAGCCGTGCTTTCATGCACGCTTCGTTAAACACCATACAGCCGAAATACTCGGGAACGGATTTCATCGTTTTCCTCCTCAAAAAGCGTAAGCGTATACAAACCCAAAATAAACTATGTCTATAATAATGTTTTTGCGGAATTTTGTCAATAGAAGAATCGGACTTTCTCAGACAATGCACAAAAACTTCAAAAAAATGTAAAAAAATGTAATTAAACGGGATTTTTTGTATTGACTTTTTTCTATCGGTATTATAAAATAATGAGCATAATTTTTTGAAATCGAACGATGAAAGCAGTGAAAACAATGGAAAATCAAGTGGTTGTAATTCTCGATTTCGGCGGACAGTATAAAGAATTGATCGCCCGCCGTGTCCGTGAATGCGGTGTCTATTCTGTCATCAAGCCCTATGACATTTCCGTGGAGGATTTGCGGGCATTGCATCCCATCGGCATCATTTTTACCGGCGGACCGAACAGTGTGTATTTGCAGGACTCTCCGAAATGTGATCCCGCAGTGTTTGAGCTGGGCGTTCCCGTTCTCGGCATCTGCTACGGTATGCAGCTTGTATGCTATATGAACGGCGGTCAAGTCGGTTCGTGCGAAAACAGCGAATACGGCAGTATTGATTTGCTGGTGGATGCGACGGACGATTTGTTTGCAGATATTCCTCAGGAAACGCCCGTTTTGATGAGCCATACCGATAAAGTTCTCGAAGTACCGCAGGGATTTAAAACAATCGCCCACACGGCGGACTGTGAAACAGCCGCTTTTTGCTGTGCAGAAAAGAAAATCTACGGCGTACAGTTTCACCCGGAGGTGGAGATTTCCAAGCACGGCACACTGCTCCTGCACAACTTTCTTTACAAAATCTGCCATGCATCCGGCGACTATTCCATGGAGGATTATCTTGCCCGGCAGATCGAACAGGTCAGAGCGCAGGTCGGCAAGGAGCACGTGATCCTTGGCTTGTCCGGGGGTGTGGATTCCTCCGTGTGCGCTGCTCTTTTGTCGGTCGCCATTCCCGGTCAGCTGACGTGTATCTATATCGACCACGGCTTTATGCGCCTGAATGAGTCCGAAGAGGTGGAAAAGGCATTTGCCCACCGAGATCTGGACTTTGTGCGTGTGGATGCGTCAGAACGGTTTCTCAAGAGGATTGAAGGCATTACCGACCCCGAAGAAAAGCGCAAGCGTGTGGGGGATGAATTTGTCCGTGTGGTCCAGGATGAGGCCAAAAAGCACGGCCACGCCAAATTCCTTGCGCAGGGCACGATTTATCCGGACGTTGTGGAGTCCGGCAAAAACAAGTCCGCAGTCATCAAAAGTCACCACAATGTGGGCGGTCTGCCGGAGGATCTCGGCTTTATCGGCGTTGTGGAGCCGCTTCGAGGGCTGTTCAAGGACGAGGTGCGCAAGCTTGGCAGAATGCTGAAACTGCCGAAGTCCCTGGTGGAGCGCCAGCCCTTTCCGGGTCCCGGTCTTTCCATTCGCATTATTGGAGAGGT
>JAQXLO010000253.1 GCA_029012165.1 Oscillospiraceae bacterium
GACTTCCTTGTCCCGGATTGCGTCATTGATTTGCAATTCTTTGATAGCGATGGTCAAGCACCTCCAAAAGCACTTCTCAGAAAAAATTTAAAGCACGAACAATCTCTGTCCGTGCCAATCCACAAGATGCCCGTGCGCACACAGGCACACGCAAGCGATCGTATAGACCGTACGTCAGACGAAACTGCGCAGGTGAGAACAGACCTGTTCTGCTTTATTGTAGGTAGTATTTTACCACAGTATTCCTTGTCTGTCAAGAGTTTTTTGCAATGTTTGCAAAAAAACTTTACGGCAGACAGTATCCCGCCGCCAAATACAGGGAGTACCAGTCCTCTCGGGAAAGGACGACGTCCGCACCGGCACAGATCTCCCGAATCCTCGCAGGGTTCATGGTGCCGAAGATAAGCTGCATCTGTGCGGGGTGGCGCAAGATCCATGCGGCGGCAATGCCTGTGGGCGTTGCGCCGTATTTTTCGGCCAGCTCCTCCAGCCTGCGGTTGAGCTGCGGGTACGCCTGTGTGTCGCCGATGAAGCTGCCCTTGAAGAAGCCCTTCTGAAACGGCGACCAAGTTTGGATGGTGATATTTTTTACTCTGGAATATTCCAAAAGACCGCCGTCATGCATACAGGATTCGCTGTTTTTCATGTTGACGTTCAACCCGGAGGTGATCATGCCGCATTCCGTTACGGAGAACTGAAGCTGGTTGATGATCAGCGGCTGTTTTACGGCGGTTTTCAGCAGCTCGATCTGATACGGGCTGTGATTGGACACGCCGAATCGGCGCACCTTGCCCTGTGTTTCCAGCTGAGAAAACGCCTCTGCGACCTCCTCCGGCTCCATGAGCGTATCCGGGCGGTGCAGCAGAAGGACATCCACATAGTCGGTTTTTAACCGTTTCAGGGAACCTTCGACCGATTGGATAATATGTTCCTTGGAGAAGTCGTAGCACCCTCTGCGGATGCCGCACTTGGTCTGGACGGTGATCGTTTCCCGCAGGGATTTGTTCGCCGTCAGAAAATCGCCAAACAATTCCTCGCTCCTGCCGCCGCCGTAGATGTCCGCATGGTCAAAAAAGGTCACGCCGCATTCCAGCGCCGTTTGCAGTGTACGCTCCGGGTTTTCCGCATCCGGCAGGCGCATACAGCCCATGGCCACCGCAGAGGACAGGATCTGTCCGCCGACTGTAATCGTTTTCATGAGGTTTTCCTCCGCATCTTAAATTATCGGGCGCTGTTGTACGCTTCCCGCACGGCACGAGCCAGCTGGTCGGCGCAGGAGGTGGGACGTCTGCCGCAGGTGTTGCCGAGCAGCTTCTCCTCGATCTGCTCCACCGTCCAGCCGTCCACTAACTTCGCAATCGCTTTCAGGTTGCCGTTGCAGCCGCCGATAAAGGTGATGTTGGAGACCACGTCGCCCTGCAGATCAAACAGGATCTCGGACGAACAGGTCATCTGGGTTTTGTATCTGTATTGCATGGTGTTCACTCCGTTTCTGAAATTTCGACGTATTCTTCTCCCTGCGAGGGCAAAACCGTTCTCGGCTTTCCCTTTTCATACGCCGAAACAACGCCCCGCTGCTCCAAAATGTCGAGCATCCGCACCGCCAGCGCATACTCCATTTTGAACTTGCGCTGCAGGGACGTGGGGGAAACTTTTTTCTGTGTGCGCACATAGTCCTCTACGCAGTCCGCCAGTCTGTCCGTCAAAAACGGACAATCCCGACTCTCGGGGAACGTGCGCAGATAAAGAATATCCGCCGCCGTAAGCTGCGCCTTTTGCAAAAGGTCGGGACGGCGTTTCAGGGTGCGTTCAAGCATCTGCTCACGCTGCCAGCGGTCGATATTGCCGTGGTGACCCGTCAGCAGAACCTCCGGCACCGCACGGTTCATCCATACGGGCGGCTTGGTATACTGCGGATACTCCAGCAAAAAGTCGTAGTGGCTCTCTTTTTCAAACGCCTCATCCGCCGCCAGTACGCCGGGCTGCATTCGGGTAATGCTGTCCGCCAGCACCAGCGCCGGCAGCTCGCCGCCGGTGAGCACATAGTCCCCGATGGACACCTCTTCGTCCACGATTTCCTCCAGCACACGTTCATCCATGCCCTCGTAATGACCGCAGAGCAGAACGAGGTTGTCCATTTCGGACAGCGCCTTGACCTTTTGCTGGGTCAGGGTCTGTCCGGCAGGGGACATATAAATAAGGTGCGGCTTTTTGCCCAATTCCGCACACAGCGCCCGGTAGCAGTCGTACACGGGCTGTGCCTGCATCACCAGACCGAACCCGCCGCCGTAGGGCGAATCGTCCACACGGTGGTGCTTGTCCTTGGTATAGGGGCGGATGTCCCGGCAGTGGATCTCCACCAGTCCCGCACCCCGTGCCCGCTTGAGGATGCTCTCGCTCAGCACGGCCTCGCACATCTCGGGGAAGAGGGTCAGAATATCAATCCGCATCGTCAAAAATTCCTTTCATCGGACGGATGCGCACGAAGTTCTTTTCCACATCCGTTTCGATCACCACCAAGGGGATGGCGGGCAAAAGGTATTCCTGTCCGGCATCGTCCGTGACGTGCCAGACATCGTTTGCGCCGGTTTCGCTCACATCGGACAGGATACCGTAACGCAAACCGGGATCGTCGGCGTCGATGACGTCGCAGCCGATCAGCTCGGAAATAAAGTACCGCCCCTCGGGCAGACGGGCGTCGCTGCGGCGCATATAGAGAACCTTGCCCCGCATAGCGGCGGCGGCTTCCACCGTGTCGATGCCCACAACAGAAAGAAGTGCTACATTACCGTGGGGACGGCAAGCACGCACTTCCAACTGCTTATTTCCGTTTTCGTCCAGATACAGCTGCCGGAACCCCTTGATAAACTCCGGGGAATCACACCACGGATGCACACGCATTTCTCCGTGCACACCGTGGGTGCCGACGATTTGTCCGATTTCCAGAAAACGCTTAATCAATTTCTACAGAGATCTTCTGACCGCCCTTGACGGAGGCGGCACGCATCACGGTACGGATCGCCTTGGCGATGCGTCCCTGCTTGCCGATGACACGACCCATGTCGCCGTCCGCAACGTGCAGATGATAGACGACCACGCCGTCCTCGTCCGCCTCGTCTACGGTGACGCTGACCGCATCCGGATTTTCCACAAGACCCTGCGCAATCAGAACCAGTAAATCTTTCATGATTCTCGGCTCCTCGGATTACAGAATGCCGTTCTTCTTGAACAGTGCCTTCACGGTATCGGTGGGCTGTGCGCCGTTCTTGATCCACTGCTGTGCCTTTTCGGCGTCGATCTTCACCTCTGCCGGCTCCATAAGGGGATTGTAGGTGCCGATCTCCTCGATGAAACGACCGTCACGGGGATAGCGGGAATCCGCCACGACCACACGATAGAAAGGTGCCTTCTTTGCGCCCATACGGCGCAGTCTGATTTTTACTGCCATGATACTTTTCCTCCAAAAATTTATTGATAATTTTATAATAAGCTTAGATTTTGAAGCCGTTCATGTTTTGCATACCCTGCATCATCTGCATACGCTTCATCTGCTTTTTGGACTGCTTGCCGTTCATCTGCCGGAACATCTTCTGCATCTGACGGAACTGGGCGAGCAGCTTGTTGACATCCTCCACGTCCTTGCCGCAGCCGGCCGCAATGCGGCGCTTGCGGGAGGGGTTGATGATGTCGGGATTTTCCCGCTCGGCGGGGGTCATGGAATAGATGATCGCCTTGATGCGGTCAAACTGTCCCTCGTCCACGTCCACATCACGGATCTTGCTGCCGATGCCGGGGATCATGCCCAAAAGATCCTTGATGGAACCGAGGCGGTGTATCTGGTCGATCTGATCCATCAGATCGTTCAGGTCAAATTTGTTGCGGCGCAGTTTTTCCTCCAGCTCCGCCGCTTTCTTTTCGTCCAGCTTCTGCTCCGCCTTTTCGATCAGGGAGAGCATATCGCCCATACCCAAAATGCGGGAAGCCATGCGATCCGGATGGAACACGTCCAGATCCTCTAACTTTTCACCCACGCCGATAAACTTTATGGGCTTGCCGGTGACGGCTCTGGCGGACAGCGCCGCACCGCCTCGTGTGTCGCCGTCGAGCTTGGTGAGCATCAGACCGTCGATGCCCAGCGCATCGTTGAAGGCGGTCGCCACATTGACGGCGTCCTGACCGAGCATGGCATCCACGACCAGCATGATCTCGTGGGGGTGCACTTCGGACTTGATGTTTTGAAGCTCCTGCATCAGCGCCTCGTCCACGTGCAGACGACCGGCCGTGTCCAGAAACACGTAGTCGTGCCCGTGATCCTTGGCGTACTTGATCGCCTCCTTGGCGATGGTGACCGGGTCGATCTGTCCCATTTCAAAAACGGGCACGCCCGCCTGTTCGCCGACGACCTGCAGCTGCTTGATGGCGGCGGGACGGTAGATGTCGCAGGCGGCCAGCAGCGGTCGGCTGCCCTGATTTTTGAGCATCAGCGCCAGCTTTGCGCAGTGGGTCGTTTTACCGGCGCCCTGCAAGCCGCACATCATCACGATGGTGGGCGGATGGGGCGCAGTGTTCAGCCGTGTGCGGGTGCCGCCCATCAGCTCGATGAGCTCCTCGTTGACGATCTTGATGACCATCTGCGCCGGGGTCAGGCTCTCCATGACCTGCGCACCGATGGCACGCTCGGTCACTTTATTGGTGAAGTCCTTGGCGACCTTGTAGTTGACGTCCGCCTCAAGCAGCGCAAGGCGTACCTCACGCATGGCGTCACGGACATCCGCCTCGGTCAGACTGCCCTTGCTGCGCAGCCGCTTAAATGCGTTTTCCAGTTTATCTGAAAGCCCTTCAAATGCCAAACAATCACTTCCTTATTACTGATCACGGAGATCCTGCGCAATGGCCTTAATCTTGACGACGTATTCGTTGATCTCACGGGAAAGGGAATGGCGCAGGTTGTAGGCGTTGATCATCTCTGCCAGCTGTGTGATCTCGTCCATGCCGGACTGGATCTCCTTGAAACGGCGGACAAGACCCAGCTTTTCCTCCATCTCAAACAGCTGCTTTTCTGCACGCTTGATGGCGTCCCGCACACCCTGGCGGGTGATCTCCTCGTTGAGGGCGATCTCGGAAAGCGAAAGGTCCTCGTTGTAGTAGTATTCCAGAAAATCACGCTGCTTTTGGGTCAGCATCTCGCCGTAGAAATCCAGCAGGGTGACGATCTCCAGGTTCTTTGCCACGTTCCCCATCTCCTTGATGTGTGTAAAGTTTTTATCTTTACAGGCGTTCATTATA
This sequence comes from Oscillospiraceae bacterium, assembly GCA_029012165.1. Taxonomy (GTDB): domain Bacteria; phylum Bacillota; class Clostridia; order Oscillospirales; family Acutalibacteraceae; genus UBA1425. The sequence goes on from JAQXLO010000253.1 coordinate 5,287, forward strand.
CAGGAAAAACCGTGCTTTGTCAAGGGCTTTTTTCGGGCAAAAATCCTTTTTGGCGGGATAACTCTGTGGAAAACCCGTTAAGAAAAAATTCCCATCTATCCATGGTGGTAAACGCCGCCAAAACAGTACAACATCCTGTGCGTTGTTTTGCACAGGATGTGAATAAGTCGGTGGATAATTTATTTTTGCGTACTGCGCACCGGAATGATCCTGTCCGTCAGCACATCCCGGATCCCCAGCTTTTCCATGCGCCGCAGTTCTTCCCGGCTGTTGACCGTCCACGCATACAGCGTCACGCACTTTGCGGCGGCGGTGAGCACTTCGTCCGTGTTTTCGGCAAGCTCCGGGTCAAAGGTCAGCGCAAAGTCGTTTTCCAATGCGTACCGAAGGTTCTCCCGGGTGACGGCACGCACTTGATAGCACAGCTGCGCTTCTCCCCGCTGCTTCAATACCGACAGCACACGCTTGCGTGTGGAAAAGAGCACATAGGGCACGGGACTGTTTTCCAGCACGGCGTACAGCTTCTCCGGCGCACGCAGGGAACGCACGGTCAGATACGCCGTCATGCCGTACTCGGCACACTCCCGCAAAGCCGATTGCAGCTGGGGGATATATACATTTGTATACTTCTCCACGTTTGCGCCGTTGTCCAACACCAGATCGGACACCTGCTCGGCGGTGAAGCGTGCCAAGGCACCCCTTTGCGCCGTCATGCGGTTCACCGTTTCGTCAAACAGCAGCACCGGCTCGCCATCCCTCGTCTGCGCCACGTCCAGCTGCACATAGCGAAACCCCGCTTCGCCCGCCAAGCGAATGGCTTCCAACGTATTTTCCGGCGCCTTGGCGGACATCCCCCGCCGTGCACACAGGCGAAACGTTTCCTTGTCCTCGATCTCGTTGAACACCGACAGCCGCTGTGTCGCCAGCGGTTTGATCGGCGTTTCCCGGTACGCCGTGACCCGGCGTGCGTAGAAAATGCCGCCGCCGAGAATCAGCGCCGCCAAACCTGCGCACAGCACCACACCGCAGAATCCTTTGACTTTTTTCATACCCGCCTCCGCAAAATGATCTGCCTTTAGTTTGTCCCAAAAAGTTCTGCGTGTGCACATCCGCAAACGAAAAGGCAGAATTTTTTTGTCGAAAAATGTTTATTTTTCTATTTCCGCATATTATGCTGTGACGGATGTGATATACTATAGATTGAATTCTTTTCTGTATGTGGTGAATTATGAGCAAGAATGAAGAAACTTGGGATATCTACTTCAGCAAAAAAGAAGATACGCCCGATACGCCGTCCCAAACGGCAGATATACCGATTTCCAAAAAATCCGTCTCCGTACCGCAGGAGGAGGCGTACTCCAACGACTATGACAGCGACTTCGGCGAGCAGTACCGCAATGGGTTTACCCGCTTTTGGCTGAAAAACAAAAAGCGCAATCTCAAGCTCCTGCTGGTCAGCCTGATGCTCGTGGTGGTAACCGCCACTGCGGCGGTAGTGCTGTTTATCGACAGCAAGCTGGATCTGATCGACTACAACAACGGTCTGAACTTTGAGAACGCCGACCAGACCAATCTGGACAACGAGGACGAACAGCTGGCCTTTACGCCCATGCACGACGTGACCGACGCCAGCTCCCTGAAGGACTGGCTGCAAAAATGGGCGAAAAACGGCGGCGAAAAAATGCACAGCAGCAATGTCATCAACTGCCTGCTGTGCGGCATCGACACGCAGGAGGGCTCCGTGGGTCGCACGGACGCCATGATCCTCGTCTCCCTGAACAAAAAGACGGACAAGATCACCCTCGTCTCCTTCATGCGTGACAGCTACACCTACATGGATATCGACGGCCGCGACCGCTGGTACAAAATCAACTCCGCCTACAACTGGGGCGGTGCCGCAACCTTGGTCGAGACCATTGAAAACAACTACAAAATCGAGATCGACAACTACGTCACCGTGGACTTCGACACCTTCCCCAAACTGATCAACGCCCTCGGCGGCGTGACGCTGGAGGTGCAGGATTACGAGGCGAAGTACATCAACCGCACCACGGTGCACACCATCGAATCCGGCAAAAATGTCACTTTGGACGGCTGGGAGGCGCTGGTCTTTGCCCGCATCCGCTACTCCGATTCCGATGGGGACGTCAGCCGTACACGCAGACAGCGCCAGCTGGTCACGGCGCTGATCCAAAAGGCCAAGTCCGCCTCCGTCGGGCAGCTCAACAACCTGATGAACACCGTCCTGCCGTATGTGCAGACCAACTACCGCAAGTCGCAGATCTTTTCTCTGGGCACGCAGGCACTCATGCAGGGCTGGGTCCACTACGACATGGAGCAGCTCCTGTGCCCCCTGCTGACGGACAGCGAGGACGGCACACAGCCCCTGACCGGCAAGGACAGCTACATGATGACCGGCTACGGCTCCCGCCCGGAATTTGTCTGGATCGTGGACTATCAGCTGGAAGCCCAGCGCATCCAGACCGCCCTGTACGGGATGTCCAACGTGGAGATCCACGACTACCGTGAATCGCCCTTCGATTTCCTGTCCGGCAGCTCGGGCAGTACCTCGGCAGGCTCTGCGACCACGCAGGCCGCCACAACAACCGCTCCTGCGGAAAGCACTACCCGCCTGATCGACCGCTTCTGGAGCACCACAGCCGCCCCCGACATTTTCGGGGAAAACACACAGCCTGTCGAAACACCGCCCGCCGCAGAAAACGGCGATGCGTTCAACTCCTTTGAAGAAAACGACAACGAAGAAAACAACGACAGCATCTTCGCTATGCCGTAAAACGGATCCGACCCCTGCCTTCGGGCAAAGGTCGGATTTTTTCGACTGTCGATAAAGGCGCCCGAGCGCATACACGACAGTACGGAAAAAGTCTGAAGCATTGGCAAATGTTTAGGTTCATCACGGATTTTTGTGGGATTAAATGTTTCGGTCAAGCCTTTTTAATGGCTTGCGGATTCAAAAGGCGGCGCCTTTGGTCGCCGACCGCAGTCGGCGAAATCCTAACAACACCA
>JAQXLO010000254.1 GCA_029012165.1 Oscillospiraceae bacterium
TCCTAAAAATCCCCAAGCCATTATAAAAATTTCATCAGTTATTTTTGTTGCCCTAAAAGTGTCGGTCACGCCTTTTTACAGGCTTGCGGATTCCAAAGGCGGCGCCGTTGGTCGCCGACCGCAGTCGGCGAAATTCGACCCACCCCAAAAGCGCCGGAGCGGACCCAAAACAGTCCGGTGGACTGTTTTGGCGTGGGGAACCCTCGCCGGGGGTTCCCCGATGCGAAGCACAAATCCCACAATTTTCCGTGAGGAGCGTTAAAAAGGAGCTGCGGCACACGGCAGCTCCCTTGGGGTCAGAATATTTTTTTATACCACGGCTCCTGCACTTCGGTGGTTGCTTCGGCAGTTTCGGTTTCGGGGTGCAGGGATGGGGTCATGTAGATGAACATCAGGCTGATCTGCGTTCCTTCGGCGGCATCGGTGTACAGCCCGTATTCCTCGCCGAAGGCGATATACGCTTTCAGTTTTGGCAGGAGGGTATCGGCATTCTCTGTCAGGTCGCCGAGGAGTGCCTGCGCATTTTCCCCATCCGACCAATCGGAAAGGGTTCCGAACAGGTCACTGTCGGCGATGTCTCCCAATGCCTCCAGCAATTCGCTGTTGTCCTCCATGGTTTTTTGAAGTTTGGAGAGCGTCTGCATGGTCTGCGGCAGGTCTTTCAGGGACTGCTGAATCTCCGGATCCTGCAGATCCGCCTGCAGCTGTGTGAGCATGGGCGTCAGTGCTTCGATGCTTGAGAGCAACTCGGGCGTCCCGGACAGCAGTCTTTTCATCACGGGATTGTTCAGTGTTTCCAGCATTTTCACCGTATCGGGATCCTGCAGGGCGTCGATCAGCGCAGAAATATTTTCGATGTTTTCGGCGGTCATGTATTTGCCCAGCACTTGAAGCAGTGCTTCATTTTTTTGGTAAGTCGTAACCGCTTCGGACAGCAGATCTGCAAGATTTGCCACGTTTTGCCCGGACAGCGCCTGCATCAGCTTCTGCACATCCAAATGACCGAGCTCTTGCAGGATGCTTTCCACCTGCGCAAAGAACGAGGCGGCCTGCGTGTCACCGTCGGGGAGCAGCGTGCTCAAACCCGCAGAGCACAGGGGCAGCACGGCGAAGTACATATTGTCCAGAGCGAAGCTCTGCGTTTGTGCGGTGACGGTGAAGCTGTCGCCGAGAGCGATGCCGCCCAGCTTTGCATTTTCACGCAGCTCCAAGCTTTCCGCCATGCCCGGAACGCCGAGTCCTACGATGATCTGCTTTGCGCCGTCGCCGACGGCCAGACCGTTTGCCACATCAATGCCGCTGAACACGTTTTCCGGCAGGATCAAAAGACCGGCCGCAATGACGGGAAGATACACACCGTCCTTTTGACAGACATTTTTCATCCGGACGCTGATCTCCACTTTGCCGCTTTTGCCGACAATCTTTTCGGGAGAGATCTTTTTGCCGTCCAGTTTATACTCCACGGTGAATTCCACGGGCAGCTGTTTGTCGGTGGTGCCGGTGTAGTACAGGTCGGTATCGGTCATGTGCCAGGTGAGATTTTTCCCACTTTGCACGGGGGAAAAGTTACCCTTAATGTCGGTGATGTTTTGCAGGTCGCTGACGTCCTGCGCCGCCACCTCGCCTTTGTCGGTGTGCAGCCAATCGGTGACGCTGACGGACAGCTTTTTGCCGCTGTTGTCGAGGTTGACATAGACAGTCTCTGCCTTGCGCAGAGTGCCGGGTTTTTCGGTATAGCGGACGGGAGCGGCTGCGGGTTCGTCCGGCTCCGTGAGCTGTGCCTGCGTCTGTTTCGCACCGCATCCGGCGGCGCCGACAAGCAGTGCGGCGCTCAGCAACAGTGCGGCGGCGCGCTTGTATTTACGCATTTTGATGACCTCCTTTTGTTGTCCAGTGATAGGTGGTTTTGCGGATCAGTCCTTCGCACAGGTACAGCACTGCCGGGAGAATGAGCATGATGACCAGTGCGCTGATGATGGAGCCTCTGGCGAGCATGGAGCAGATGCTCTTGACCATTTCGATGTCGCAGATCAGATACACGCCGAAGGTGGCGCTGAAAAAGACCAGTGCGCTCTGGAAAATGGATTGACAGGAGGCGGAAGCGGCCTGCAAAACGGCAGTCTTTTTGTCCTTGCCGGCACGCAGCTCTTCCCGGAAGCGTGTGGTCATCAGGATGGCGTAGTCCACGGTGGCGCCCAGTTGTACGCAGGAGACCACGGTGGGTGCGATGAAGGGGATGCTGTTGCCCATGAAGAAGGGAATGGATTCGTTGACGAAGATGGCGAACTCGATCAGCGCCACCAGCAGGAACGGGATCGAAGCGGATTGCAGACAGACGGCGATGAGAAGGAGGATAGCGGCAACCGAGATGATGTTGGTGACCTTGAAGTCGTGCGCCGTCACCTCAATTAAATCCTTGCTCATCACGCCCTCCCCGGTGAGGATGCCCGTGGGGTCGTACTGTTTCACGATGGCGTTCAGCGTATCGACCTGCGCATTGCAGGCGTCCGACGTGGCAGGATAGGCAGAGTTGATCATCATCATCCGCAGCCCCTCTTTTTCGCAGATGTTCAGGATGGCGTCCGGGAGGATGGCGTTGCTGACGGCGGGACCGATGTAGGAATTGAGGGAGATCACGTTCTCGATGCCGTCCGTCTGCTCGATCTCCTCGATCATGCGTGCCACATCGCCGGAGGGAGTGTCGGCGTCCATGATGACGAAGTGGGTGGACGCCATGTTGAAGTCATTTTTCAGCTTGGAAAGAGCGGAAACGGACGCCATATCCTCGGGCAGGGAATCCACCACATTGTAGTACATTTCCGGCTTGACACTGCAAATGGCCATGGGTACGATCAGCACCAGCAACACGGCGGTAAGCGCCTTGCGGTGCTTGAGGGAGAAGCGGTTCAGGGCATCAAACTTCGGCACAAAGCTGCGGTGGCCGAAACGGTAAATCGGTTTGTAGAAAATCTGTATCATCGACGGCAGGATGGTGACCACGGACAGGATGCCCAGCAGGACGCCCTTGGCCATGACAAGACCGATGTCCAGACCCAGCGTGAAACTCATGAAGCACAAAGAGAGGAAGCCGAATACCGTCGTCAAGGAGCTGCCCAAAACGGAGGTAAAGGTACCGGCGATGGCTTCCCCCATGGCACGGGGGATGTCGTCGGGATATTTTGCGTGTTCCTCGTTGAATCGGTCGATGAGGAACACGGAGTAGTCCATGGTGACGCCCAGCTGTAAAATGGCGGCGATACTCTGGGTGATGAAGGAGACGTCGCCGAAGAAGAAGTTGGTGCCCATGTTGTACAGCACGGCGAAGCCCAGACTGACCAGCACCACAAAAGGCAGCACCCAGGAATTCATGGTGAAACTTAAAACGATCAGCGCCAGCACGATGGCGATGGTCACATAAATGGGCGCCTGAGAATCGGTCAGGTCACGGGTGTCCACCATGATGGTGGCCAGTCCCGACAGGTAGCACTGCTTGTTCATGATCCTGCGGATCTGGCGGATGCATTCCTGCGTTTCGTCAGAGGCACTGCCGTTTTCGTAGTTGATCATCAGCATGGTGCAGGAGCCGTCCTCGGAGTAGAAGATGTTGCGCAAAACATCGGGCAGCATTTCCTTGGGGATGCTGATGTCGGCGATGGAATCGACCCACAGCACTTGGGAAACCCCGTCGATCTGCTGAATCTTTTCCTTGATTTTCAGCACATCCGCCGAGCGCATATCCTCGATCATGAGGATGGAATTGGAGGCTTCGTGAAAGACCTCGTCCAGAATTTCCTCTGCCTGCACGGACTCTAAATCCTTGGGCAGGTAGGAAAGGATGTCGTAGTTGACGGGCGTTGCGAAAAAGCCGGCGACGGACGGCACCAAAAGAATCAGTGCCGCAAGGAAAATAAGCTTCGGATGCTTCGCAATGCCATAGCTGATTTTTTGAATCAAGCAAGCTCACCTCCACCGAAAAAGCGGTACAGCATGGTATGCAGTGTGGGTAGAATTTCATCGGGACCGTAGGGATGGGGGTTGAGGATCGTCGAACAGCAGACCGACCCGATCATATCTATGAGGATATACAGCTGCCGCCGTGCCTCCTCACGGGAGACGTTTACGCTCAGCAGATCCGTCAGATGCTCGACTGCCCCGCACAGATCTTCGTTTTCCTCCTGCATCGGCTGCGTCAGGCAGGCGGAAAAGCGGCGGTCGATGAGAGCGGTGACCTTTTTGTTTTTTTGCAGGTAGGCGGCGATGTTGTCCGCCAGCGTCATGAACTGTTCAGCAGGGGAAGCGATGGAATCCCGCAGGGATTTGCAGCTCTCGGCAAAGACCTCCGCCGTGCGGTGCAGAACGATCTGGTCAAAAAGGTCGTACTTGTCCCGGAAGTACAGGTAGAACGTGCCTTTGGCAACACCCGCCAGCTGCACGACCTCATCAATGGCGGTCTCGGCAACGGATTTGTCGGTAAACAGACGGGTCGCAGCGTCCAAAATGGAGCGGCGTTTAATGCTTTTATTTTCTGCAGCGGTTGCCATAAATACACTCCTTTCACAAAAAATGACCATCAGTCATCTTTCGCATTGTACGCAAAAAATGACCGATAGTCAATGATTTTTTTTCAAAATTCAAAGATTATTCACAATTTGCAAGGACAAGGGCTTTGAAGTGGCGGCCCTTTTCCTCAAAGTTTTTGTAGTAATTGTAACTGGCCGCCGCCGGAGAGAACAAACAGGTCTTGCCGGGAGCGGTGAGCGCATAGGCGGCACGGACAGCGTCCTCCATGTCTGCTGCTTTATAAAGGGTTTGCGCAGTGTCGAAGCGGCGCATCCTCTCGCAGATGGCGTGACCGGTTTCGGGCAGTCCGATGAGGTGACGCACGGCGCTTTCACTGAGCGCTTTTTCAAACGCAGTGTAATCCAGTCCCCGATCCAGTCCGCCGAAAATAAGCGTGTCCACATCCTTCAGCGCCTCCAGCTCCAGCAGAACCACTTCCGGCGCCGTGGCAATGCTGTCGTTGACGAAGCGGATCCCCTTAAAGGTGCCCACCGGCTCCATGCGGTGTTCGATGCCGCCGAAATTGCGGATACCGCTCTCGATGGCGCTGTCGGGAATGCCGAGCGCACGGGCAGCGGCGGCGGCAAAGAAAATGTTCTGCGCATTGTGTTTGCCGGGCAATCGAGGATTGACGTCGGCAAGAGAAGCGAGGAAGCGATCGGGCGCCTCGTAACCGACGGCAATGTCGTGTGCCGCAACGGTTTTTGTTTGCAGGAAGCGGTTCAGTCCGTCC